>CALMWA010000319.1 GCA_937873125.1 uncultured Actinomycetes bacterium
CGTGGACTGTCTCTTCCCCTCGATAACCGAACCGGCCACGCTGGAGATCGAGATAAAGCGTATCCCCGGCGCTCTTGAGTGCGGTCTGTTCGTCGGGTTGGCCCACGCCGCCTACGTGGCGCACGAGGACCGGACGGAGGTTCTGAAGGTCTAGATTACGAGAGGATTTCGGCCGTCGTCACGATGGTAGCGAACTCTTCGTGCAGTTCCACTAATGCGATCTCGTGGATGCTATCCGCGGAGTGAAGCTTGCCGCCAGGTCCGACGCGGTCGAAGGTCGCGGTGGCGTCCGAGACCAGGTAGGTGTCGAAGCCCAGGTTGCCGGCCATGCGGACCGTGGTCGAGACGCAGTGATCCGTCGTCAGACCCGTTACGACGACGGTGTCTACGTTCAGGTCCCGGAGCCGGGCCTCCAGATCCGTGCCGATAAACGCGCTGTTCACGTTCTTCTCGATCACGGGTTCGTCCGGCCGGGAGCGCACGACGTCTTTTATCTCGCTACCGGCGGTTCCGGGTCTCAGGGGAGAGTCCGGTTCGGTGGAGAGATGCCGGACGTGGAAGACGGGGAGGGCGGCATGGCGCCAGTAGGTCAGGAGATCAGAGATTTTCTCTTCCGTGTCCGGGTTGTTACGGCTGCCCCAGCAGGGATCGTCGAGACCCTTCTGGACGTCGACCACGATGAGGGCCGCTCGTCGCTCCGCAAGGTCCGGCGTTGATTTCATAAACCCGGTCGGCTAGTTGCTAACAGCTCCGAAGCCGGCCCGGATGCCGCTGCGGGACTTGCGCTCCCGCTCCACTACCAACTTGTAGATGGAGTCGTACTCTACGTAAACGGTTACCTTACCCTCCTCCATCTTGAACGTCAGGTAATCGTCGGCGAGGTCGAGGTCCTTCACGTCGCCGGACTCCACGGTGAAAGTATCGCGCCGGTCCCAGATCACGAGGTTCGCCTCCTCGCTCTTCGCTTCTTCCACGGCCTTCGAGATCAAATCCCGGTTCATAACACGCTCCTCTAATATCTCGCTCTGTAATTCGTCCACCCCATTTTACTTTAGATATCGCCCAGTATAGACGAGGTGCGGGCCAGTTCGATGCGGCGCCGCCCTGTCATCGGTCATCGCGGGATGCGGCGTGTAAAATATTCAGCCGTCGAGTAGAGGAATTTACGTCGAAGCTGCGGAGCGGGTTTGAAGAGGTTCACGCGAACAATAAAGGACTTTGACCGGGCGCTGTTCCGGGCGATCTTCCGCATCAAGTGGCCGCCGCTCACGGTGGTGATGCGGACGCTGACCGTCGCCGGGACGGCGGGCGCGACGTGGGGGGTTCTAGCGGCCGTGGCGTTCATCTCTACCGGCCTGGAACTCTCTCGGCTTCTAATCCCCTGGACGGCGATCGCCGCGTCCTGGATCTTCGCCGAAGGCACGAAGTACCTCTTTAACCGCGCCCGGCCCTACATCTCCGATACCGAGATTGCGCCGCTCATCAAGACGCCGTCTTCGAGTTCATTCCCCTCCGGCCACTCCGCGACCGCCGCGTCCGGCGCCCTGGCGCTCTCCGTTATCTATCCGGTCTTCGCCCCGGCGATTCTGCTCGCCGGCTTGCTGACAGCCCTCTCGCGCATCTACCTCGGCGTTCACTACCCGTTCGACGTGCTGGCCGGGATGCTCATCGGAGTCGCAACCTGCGGGATAGTGCTGGCGCTCGCACCGCTGGCGCTGTCTCTGACGTGAAGCCGCTTACCGGCGGCGCTCGGCCGGTGGGTTAGAAAGACCGCATGAGCATACCCTGTTACTACACCATCGGAGCCGTCGTAAAGGATGCGCGGTCGCTCGCGGATCTCGGAGGGCGGCTCGACACGGCGGGCGTTGGTTCGGACTCTCTCGTGGTCCTCTCGCGGCGGCGGGACCAGGCGCTGGTACGGAACATCCTGCCGCGGGCGCGGGTGGAGAAGGTGGAGCACGGCCTCACGCGGATGCAATGGATAGAATTTGCGAGTGCTTTCCTGGGGGTCATCTCCGTGAGCGTCTTGATGGGGGCCGTGCATCTCGCCACCGGGATCGCCGTTCAGACGGTCATGACCGTGGCGGCGATCGTCGGGTTGGTGATCTACCACCGCCGTCCCCAACTGGCTAAGAAGCTCGCCCGGATGGCGCTGCCGGAGAGCTTCGCTCAGGAGTGGGAGGAGCGTTTCGCCTCCGGCCTCGCGGTCGTCCTCGTCACGGTGCGGGAAGAGAATTTCGACGCGGCCCAAGAGGCGTTTCTGGCGGAGGGGATCGAAGCGCCGCTCGCCGTTGACCGTCGTCCGGTGTTTTAGAGCGATCAGCCGAAGGCAACTAGCCGGGGCCGACACCCGAAAGCGAATCGGCTGGTAAGCTCTGTGCGTGATCGTTCGTGAGCGACAGGACTCTTTTTTGCTGTTCGGTCAGCACGAGCACGCGCTGGTCTCCGGCGAGTTCGCCCGTTACTGGGACGCGGATATCGAATCCCGCGACGCCACGCTCCTCGCCATCGCCAACCACGACCTGGCCTGGCGCCCGCTGGACCGGGAGGTGTCGTGGGACGAGGAGCGGGACCGTCCTTACTCGTTCGTGGACTATCCGGTGGAGCAGAAACTGCAAGCCTATACGGCGGGCCTGGACGAGTTGGAGGGCCTCAACTCCTATGCGGCGTGCCTGTGCAGCATGCACTACGAGACGCTCGCGCGCCGTTTCGGGAAGAGCGCGGCGGATGCGCGGTTTGCGGAGGATGAGACCCGGCGGCAGGAGAGGCTTCGGAGGGGAATGTCCGATGAGGAGCGTTGTAGTCTGGAGCGTAACCTGCGCCTGCTGAAGCTCTGCGATGGGTTGTCGCTGTTTGTGTGCCTGAACGAGCCGGGCGTTTCGGATCGCCCACCGCCGTATCCGGGCGGGTTCGAGTTGTGGGGGGAGCGGTACGAGCCGGTATGGGAGGACGAGCGGACATTGCGGCTCGCCCCTAACCCGTTCACGGAGGCGTTCGAGATCGGGCTGCCGTACCGGGAGGTCGGAAGGGACCGGCGGCTGCTGCGGAGCAACGTCCTGAAAGTTCGAGTAACCTGTTAGGCGCTGGAGGGCGCCGCATTTCATAATTTCTCCGTATTTAGAAAGGAACATTGTGAGAGACGCATCTTATGAGTTCTTGAAGAAGTTGCTGTCCACGCCGGGACCGAGTGGCTACGAGGGTGCCGCCGCCGGGGTCTGGCGTGAGGAGGCGGAGCAGTTCGCCGAAGTCCGCGGGGACCGGATGGGCAACTCCTTCGCCACGCTCAACACGGGCGGTTCGCCGAGGGTAATGCTCGCCGGTCACATAGACGAGATCGGGGTGATGGTCACCCACATCGACGATCAGGGATTGTTGCGCTTTACCGGCGTCGGCGGATGGGACCCGCAGGTACTGGTCGGACAGCGGATACGGCTCCAGACAAAGAACGGCGAGGTTATGGGCGTGATCGGCAAGAAGGCCATCCACGTCATGGAGGCCGAGGAGCGCAAGAAGGTCTCGGAGATAAAGAGCCTCTGGATCGACATCGGCGCGAAGGACGGCGACGAGGCGAAGGGCATGGTCCGCGTCGGGGACGTTGGGGTCCTGGATCAGGACCTCATCGAACTGCCGAACGGGCGCATCGCCTCCCGCTCCGTGGATAATCGCATGGGCGCGTTCGTCGTGCTCGAAGCCCTGCGCCTGCTATCGGAGGAAGAGAACGTGAACGCCGAAGTCGTGGCGGTTGCTTGCGTTCAGGAGGAGATCGGTCTGTACGGGGCGCGAGGCGCGGCTTTCGGTCTGGACCCGGATGCCGCCATCGCCGTGGACGTTACGCACGCCACCGACACGCCCGGCGTCTCCAAGGACCAGAACGGAGATCACGCGCTCGGTTCCGGACCCGTGATCAAGCGGGCATCGAACCTTTCGCCCGTCGTCTCCGAGGGGATCATAGCTACCGCCGAATCGGAGAACATCGCCTACACGCTGGAGGCCGACTCCCGCTCGACGGGGACGGACGCGGACGCCATACAGTTCACCCGCGCCGGCATCGCCACGAGCGTCATCTCGTGCCCGAACCGCTACATGCACTCGCCAAACGAAGTCGTGGACATTCAGGACGTGGAGAACGTTGCCCGCCTGATCGCCGCCTACATCAAGACCCTCGATACGGACACAGACTTCGTCCGCTAGCGTGCGTTCGTAGTGTCCACCGAAAGAGTGCCGGAGGGGCGGCGGGCGTCGGCCTGGGTAGAGGCCTCGCTGCTCCTGACGGTCTTCTTCTTCGGGACCAACTTCACCGCCGTAAAGCTCGTCGTCGAGGACGTGCCGCCGATACTCTTCGCGGCGGTGCGCTTCACCTTCGCCGGGCTCTTGCTCCTGTTACTCTCGCGCATCGTCGAGCCGGGAAGCCGCTTCAAGCGGAGCGACTTCCTCCCAATCCTCGGCCTCGGCATCGTCGGCGTAACCCTCACGCAGACTGTCTTCACCATCGGTGTGAGCCTCACGACGGCGGCCAACACCGCCCTCGTATACTCCACCGCGCCGGTGTGGGGGATGCTGCTCGGTTTCGCGCTCGGCCTCGAACGACCCCGGCTGGCGGGCATCCTCGGGATAGCACTCTCCCTCGTCGGCGTCGGTTTCATCGTCTACGGCGGCCTGGAGTTCGCCGGGACCAGCCTCGCCGGAGACGCGCTCATCCTTGCCGCCGCCGTCTTCTGGGGCTCGTATACAGTGCTGTCTCTCGGCCTGCTCCGCCGCTACTCGCCACTCGCTCTCGCCGCCTACGCCATGACGTTCGGGGGGCTCGCCGCCTTCCCTCTGGCCGCCTTCGACCCTCACGGGCTGGATCTCGCCGCCATAGACGCCCGGACGTGGGGAGCGGCGGTCTACTCGACGCTCTGCTCCTCGGCCTTCGGGTTCGCGGCGTGGGGCTGGGGCGTCTCTCATGTCGGGGCCAACCGCGTCCTCATCTACCAGTATCTCGTTACCCTCATCGGGGTGAGCGCCGGTATCGTGTTACTCGGCGAAGACTTCGGCTTCGGCCAGTTGGTGGGTGCCGCGGTTATCATCGCCGGAGTCTCTCTGGCACGCAGAAGGTAGCTCTTCAGGCTGACGATTAGCCTCAGCTACTCGACATCCCCGCTCTGTTCCTTTTGCGGCGGCTTATCGCGTTCGATCCCGCGCAAGAGCGGATAGGGGTTCATCGCGCCGCTACTGGCCTCGGATCGATTCGGCTCCAGAAACCCCCAGCCGGCGTACCATCCCAGGTGCAAGTGCGGCTCGAACTTGCCGCGCGTACCCGGCGGTCCCTGACCAGTATCCCCGACCGACCCGATCTTCTGCCCGGCGCGAACCGTATCGCCGGGCTCCAGAGGAGTCGGACCGTTCATGTGCGCGTAGTAGAGGCGGTCGCCGCGCTCTATCGGCCCAACGTCGTAGGACGCCTCGATCATTACCGTGTACCCGCCGAGGTTGTTCCAGCCCTTCCCGCCGGAACCGAAGGCCCGGCTCACGGTGCCGGCCGTAACGGAGCGTATCGGCGTTCCCTGCGGCGCGAATACGTCCGTCCCCTCGTGCGTACCCTGCACCCGCGCCGCTCCCCAATCGTTGGAGTAGGAGCCCGCATAACGCTCCGGCAACGGGAAGACGGTCACCGACGGTTCGGTGGGATCTGGCGAACGTAAGACTAAGAAGAGAACTGCGGCCGCCGCGCCGATCAGGATCAAGGTCGGACAAGATCCGCGTCCGGCGAGGACGCGGATCTTGTCCGAAGGCTTACTCTTTCTCGGAGACGGTTTCGTCGTGCTCACGGCGTGATTTTAACCCGTGCGAGCAGCTGCTAATCGCGCCAGGTCATTCGCAGCACCCGCAGCCAGTTCCCGTGAGCCAGCTTGTGCAGGGCGGCCTCGTCGTAACCACGCTTGCGCAGAGCGTCGAGCAGTTTCGGCAGGCCGGAGACAGACCCGATCTCTTTGGGCATCTTCGCGCCGTCGAAATCCGATCCGAAGCCCACGCGGTCGATGCCGAGCCGCTCCACCAGGTAGTCTACGTGCCGCACTACGGTCTCCAGCGGCGTGTTCTCGTTCTCTGCGCCGTCCTCGCGCAAGAAGGCGACGGCGAAGTTCACGCCGACCATACCGTCGGAGTCCCGGATCGCGTCTAGCTGGCGATCCGTGAGGTTGCGTGTCGTGGGGCAGAGAGCGTGGACGTTCGAATGGGTCGCCACCAGCGGCGTGTCGGAGAGGCCCGCGACATCCCAGAAGCCCCGTTCGTTCAGGTGCGAGAGGTCCACCAGGACGCCGAGCCGGTTGCACTCGCGGACGAGATCCTTTCCCGCCTCCGTCAGACCGGGGCCGGTATCCGGCGAGGCCGGGAACCTGAAGGGGACGCCGTGCGCGTAAGCGTTTGGGCGGCTCCAGACTAGGCCGAGCGAACGTAGGCCGAGATCGTAGAGTCCCTCCAGCGCCGCCGGATCGGAACCGAGGTTCTCCGCGCCCTCGAAGTGCAGGATGGCGGCCAGCACACCATTCTGCAGGCATGATTCCATTTCATCCACCGTCCGCACTACCTTCAGCCGTCCTTCGGACTCCGCTTCCAGCTCGAACAGTAGTGTCGTCATGTCGTCTGCGATACTTCGCGCATAGTCTGGGTTCAGCAACGGCGCATCGGCGACCTCGTAGCCATTCTTCGTCAGCGTGAGTGCGGACTCCTCGGTCCAGCCGCCCTCGGGGTCCGGCGGAGCCCAGCAGGCGAAGAAGCCGCCCCCGAAGCCACCCTCGCGCGCCCGCGGCAGATCGATATGTCCCAGTTCGCTACGCTCGAAAAAGGTACGCTCTTTACCGGGCTCCGGCAGCAAAAGCCTTAGCAAGGTGTCGTTGTGGCCGTCGAAGATCAATGGTCCGTTCATCGGGGCGATCTTACCAGCAGAAGGACGCTGGTATCGGAGGCACTTGGGATGATCACTCTGGAGCAGACATGGCTGAGTTTGCCGCTAGTCTTGCTCCGCGAGTCCGCCGCGCAGAGCGCGCACGATAGCCTGGGAACGGTCGTTGACCTGTAGCTTGGTGAAGATGTTCGAGACGTGGTTACCCACGGTCTTTTCGCTGATGACCAGCTTTTCGGCTATCTCGCGATTTCGCAAACCCTGCGCGATGAGGCGGAGCACCTCCTGTTCCCTCTGCGTCAGATCGTCGAACAGCAGCGAATGTTTCTCCGGGCGTGGTGGGACGAGCATCGGGAGGTGCGCGAACTGCTCTAGCGCGCGGCGGGCGATAGGGGCCCCGAGCAACACCTCGCCCTGGGCCACCGCCCGGATCGCCCGAAGAAGCATCCCACGGTCGGCGTCTTTGAGCACATATCCTCGCGCCCCTGCCTTCAATGCAGCGAACACCGACTCGTCATCCTCGAACATCGTCACCACTATAATGCCGGTGTGCGGGTTGCGACCCACGATGGTCCGCGTCGCCTCGATGCCGCCCATGCCGGGCATCTTCAGGTCCATGAGCACGACGTCGGCGAGCAACTCGTCTGCGAGGCGCACCGCCTCCTCCCCCGTGGCGGCCTCCCCGACCAGTTCTATATCCTCTGCTCGCTCCAGCAGGCTCGCGACGCCTTCCCGGAACAGCCGGTGGTCGTCGGCCAGCAGTATCCGGATGGTCTCGCCGGATGTTGCCTCGCGCTCGATCATCGCTCCGCCTCCTGAATCGGGATACGTACCTCGACCTCCGTACCGGAACCTGAATGGCCGAAGATTCGTAGCGTGCCGCCGAGCAGTTCCGCCCGCTCGCGCATGCTGTTGATTCCCGTTCCATCGCCGAAGGCGCTGACATCGAACCCTATGCCGTCGTCTCGAATCTTGAGTTCGAAGCACCCGTCGCGGCTTCCTAGCCGCACGTCCACGCGCGAGGCGCGGGCGTGTCTCTGGACGTTGAGGAGCGCCTCCTGAACGACTCGCAGGAAGGTCACCTCCGCAGCGGCGGGGATGGAGAGGTCCGGGGCGGACTGGAAGCTAACCTCGATGCCGCTCTCCCGAGAAAAGCGTTCGCAGTGTTGCTGGAGCGCAGGCACAAGACCGAGCTGGTCGAGGACGGGCGGGCGCAGATCATAGACCAGGCGTCTGATATCCGCAGTGGCCTGTCCGACCAGTTCGTAGAGCCGTTCGAGGTCGCCGCTCAAAGGATCATCCGAGGCCTGTGCCACGTCCAGGCAGGCTTCGAGACGCAGCCTCATGCTCGCCAGGACCGGCCCGAGACCGTCGTGCAGGTCCCGCTGTATGCGGCGGCGTTCCTCCTCCTGCGCCGCTACCAGACGCTCGCGCGAGCGTCGCAAGTCCTCCAGGCTAGAGCGGAGCGCGACCGTGAGGCTGACCGCGTGGGCCGCCGCGCCCGACTGTGCCGCCAGATCACGCAGCAGTAGCCGGTCGGCCGGGGAGAAGTCCTCGCCGGGTGCCCGAGGAGTCACGGAGAGAGCACCCACGAGCTCACCCTGGTGAGCCAGAGGCAGAGCGAGCGCCGCGCCGCGCCCGGCAAGTGCCATCCCGTATTCGCTCGATGGGCCAAGCTCCGCCGGTTGCAGTCCGTCTGGGGCGCGGCGCATCCTCTCCACGGCGCCGGCGTCTTGAACCGTTATGTCCGAGGGGACGTCGCCGAAGGTGCCCCCGTAGGCGGCGCCGAGGCGCAAGACCTGTCCGTCGGCGAGCCAGATCTCGACGTTCGGCAGCCGGAGCGCCCGCGCCACATCCTCTACGATAACGGGCAGCACCGCCTCGGGCGCGAGCGTCCCTTCCAGACGCCTTCCCAGCCGAGAGAGTGCTATATAGGGCTCGTCGCGCTCGCCGTACATCAGGCGGTTGACACCACTCTGGACACGGTCGCGCAGCGGCGCGAACAGCACCGCGACGAGGCCCGTGGCAACGAGAGAGATCGCGAGGTTGCCTCCCGTGCTAAACAGTACGCCCAGGTAGCCGACGACGAGAACGTAGATGCCCACGACCACGGCCGTGAGGGCGCCGTAGACGAGGGTGCGGTTGATGATGAAGTCTATGTCGTAGAGGTTGTGGCGTAGGACGGCGATGCCGATGGCTAAGGGCATGCAGGCCACGCCCACACCCCCGATAAGCCAGGACAGATCGGGGAACAGGTCGTTTCCTAGCAGGGCCACCGGCAGCATGGCGACCGCATAGGGGAACCACTTTATCTGCTGGCGCTCCGCACCTTGCGAGCGACGGTAGCGGATGACCAGTGAGACTATTCCAGCGAACAGGGTTATGACGATGACGAACCACCCCACAGAGAGCACGGTTTCGAGGATGCTCCTCGCTCCCTCGATGCCAAAGGGATTGGCTACCGACGGATATCCTTCCAGCGGTCCGGGCATGAGGGCGAACGAGACCGTGCCCAAAACGATGGCCCCGCCGGCGATCCACGCCAGCGGCATCCAGCGCCGGGAGGGCGGTCGCCCATCGGGAAAGAGAAGCGGGATCAGGGCCAGAGACACGAACGCAAAAGTCCCGGCCCACGCGTTGAACCAGGCCGCCGTCGCCGCTCCCGGAAGCCCCGGCCTTACCACGAGGGCGTGGGTGGCGTATTCGAGCGCCAAACCCGACAACCCCGAGCTGAGACCGATCAGGCAGAAGAGCCAGCCGAGGGCGTTGCGGGGGTGCCGGGAGACGATGAGCGCTCCCACGGCCGGGAAGATTATCGCCGTCACGGCCTGGGCGCCCCAGTACTCGTAGGTGATCACGCCGGGGTCCCGGCTATTCAGCGCCAGGAGCGCCAGGAACGACACGCCGGACGAGATAGCCAGCGCGGTGATCGTCCAGGCGAGTCGGACGGCGGCGCGGGCACCCATAGGCCACGCACCGCCATCCACGCGCCCCGCGTCGGCCGTTCGGCCAGACGTTCGGTCGAGGCTCACCCTTCCGCTCCTCTCGGGTCTTGCAACAACAGGTCCTTGCGTCGAATTCTAATGCACCGGCCGTTTCGCTGGGTTCACGTCACGCGCTCGGGCCGTCCGGCAAAGGCTTCCTGCTGCGAGAAGAGCGCGAAGCTCAGCCACGCAATGGCAACATAGAAGACCACACCGGCACCGGGCAGTGGCACGAAGGTCAATACGGCGCCAACGATGAGCACTATGACGGCTGCTCGCGGGTAGACTCGCGTACGGAGCGAGACTAGGCCGAACAGCAACCATCCCACGGCGCCGAGAGCGAACGACAGCGTGAAGGCTACGCTCAGCACCCCCGTGGGTCCGGTTTCGAGAAGCCGTGAGTTTTCCTGCGCCAGGACTGGCGCGACGTAAGCGTTGGTCCACCAGGTTCCGAATATCAGGGCCGTGCCAGTGAAGGCGGCGAGGAAGGCTACGAGTCCCTGAACGCCCGAGGCTTCGGCCTGGTGAGCGTACAGCCCGATCAGCCCGATCAGCAACAGGATGCCAGCAAGAACCCGCGCCGTGCCATCTGCAAGGTACGTGCCGGTGGTGACGAACTCCATCGGGTCGCTGGAGAAAACGGTGAGGCTCAAGAGGTCGGAGATGATCAGGATGGCCACACCGAGGATGGCCGCCAGGCCGCTCCACCGGATCAGGTCCATAGAACGCATCTATAATCTCCTTTCAGCTCGCGGGCGCAGGTTGCCGGGCCGACGCTACCTTTTCCGAGAAGAGCGCGTAGCCCAGGATTATCCAGGCCAGATTGATCAGCAGAAGCGCCAGGGTGAGCTGTCCCAGCACGATGTTCAACACGATCATCCCCGGCAGCCCGCCGACGATCAGCAGCCACGCGCCCGTCTTCGGCGCGGCCTGCGCCTTGAGCGTCCCGATACCGAACAACGGGAACCCTATGCCCACGAGGAGGAGCGTTGGTACCATGAAAGCGACGAAAACGAAGTCGAGGATTCCCCACCAGACGCTTCCGATCCAGTACCCGACGATACCACCAATAGTGCCCAGCACGGTCCCGGCAAAGGCCATGCGAAACCCCCACCTCTCCAGCCGTCTCGCGCTCGCCGCTTGTCGAGCGTGAAGGACCAGCAGGCCGGCCATCCAGCCGAGGACCATGAACGAGAAACACTTGCCGTAGGTCAAGTATACGACTTCGGGCGGGGCGAAGCTGATGAGCGGTTCCAGGGCGGGCCTTACCGCTCCGGCCCAGGCCGCTACCCAGGGAGCCTCCAGCGACTCCGCTCCGTCCGGGGTGGCGAAGTACGCCAGGGCGTAGAGCGGGGCGTACAGGATACCCACGATCCCGCCCAGCATCGCAGCCAGGCCTCCCCACCGGATATGTTTCGACGACATTAGCAAGCTCCTTTCAGTTGTTCGCCTCGTCTGCCGAACTCTACGAGGCGCGGCGTCCCGCCGTCATGAGGACACGCCCCCAACTCTGCCCCTATCTTTTGGCAGCAGGTGTCCGCCGGTGAGTAGGGGCGTACCCCTACTCGTAGCTGGCTGTGGTGGGCATGATGTTGTAGCGCAAAGAAAAAGGCGGGAGCTGCAATTGCAGCCCCCGCCCGGAGAAGCGTTCTGGTCGCTAGTACTTCGGAATGCTCGGGTCGATCTCCTCGGACCAGGCGGTGATGCCGCCCTTGACGTTGTAGACGTTCTGGAAGCCCGCGTCCTGCAAGAGCTTCACGGCCTTTGCGCTGCGTCCGCCGGTCTTGCAGTGGATGGCGAAGTTCTCACTCTGGTCCAGTTCCGCGAGACGCTGCGGCAGCTCACCCAGCGGTATTAGCTTCACTCCGATGTTGGCGACCTCGTACTCGTGCGGCTCGCGCACGTCGAGGACGTTGATCTCCTCGCCGTTATCGAGCTTCGACTTGAGGTCCTGAACCGTTATCTCCGGTACGCCGTTCTGCTGCTCGGCGGCCGCCGCCTGCGGGATGCCGCAGAACTCCTGGTAGTCGATGAGTTCGGTGACGGTCGGGTTCTCGCCGCAGATGGGGCAGTTCGGGTCCTTGCGGAGCTTCATCTCGCGGAAGCTCATCCCGAGTGCGTCGTACAGCAACAGACGCCCGATGAGCGGCTCTCCGATGCCGAGTATGAGCTTGACCGTCTCCGTCGCCTGGATGGTGCCGATGGCGCCCGGCAGTATCCCCAAAACCCCGCCCTCGGCGCAGCTCGGTACGAGGCCCGGCGGCGGCGGCTCGGGGTAGAGGCAGCGGTAACACGGGCCTTCCTCCGCGTAGAACACGCTCGCCTGGCCCTCGAAGCGGAAGATCGAACCGTACACGTTCGGCTTGCCCAGCAGAACGCACGCATCGTTCACCAGGTAGCGGGTCGGGAAGTTGTCCGTGCCGTCCACGATCACGTCGTAGTCAGCGAAGATTTCGAGGGCGTTCTCGCTGGTGAGCGCCTCTTCGTGGACCACGACGTTCACGTTCGGGTTGATGTCGTTTATGCGGTCGCGGGCGCTCTCGACCTTCGGGCGGCCCACGTCGGAGGTGCCGTGCAGGATCTGGCGCTGCAGGTTGGACTCGTCAACCACGTCGAAGTCAACGATGCCGAGCGTCCCAACGCCCGCAGCGGCCAGATATAGCGCGAGCGGGCTGCCGAGGCCGCCGGTGCCGACCGTAAGCACCTTCGCGGCCTTGAGCTGCTTCTGTCCATCGAGCGCCACCTCGGGCATGATGAGATGCCGGCTGTAGCGAGCGATCTCGTCGTTCGAGAGCTGGACCTCGCCGTTCGGCGAGTCCACTAACGGCTGTCGTGTCTGCATAATCTGAAAACCTCTTTGTTAGAAATACAACGGTGAGAGAACGGGTTCTAGAAACGGCCTAACATCGTCCGCCGGCAATGGACGGGATGATGGAGAGCTCGTCGCCGTCTCCGACTTCGGTGTCGGGGCCGTCGAGGTAGCGGATGTCCTCGTCGCCCTTGTACACGTTGACGAACGAGCGGAGCTTGCCGTCGCCGGTGTAGAGGTGTTGCTTGAGGTCCGGGTGCTCTGTCGCTAGGTTGCCCAGAGCTTCACCGGCGGTCGCGCCGCCGACTTCGACTTCTTTATCGCCGCCGGTGTACTGGCGGAGGGGGGTTGGGATCTTGACCTTCGGCATAACGGACTCCTTCTCTGTTGTTATCCTACGATTGGCTCTTCGTCATAGCCCGAGCGATCGCTCTTGAGCGTCCACGAGCGCATGTCTTCCACGTTGTCGCTGCCGACGGAGGCTATCACGTACGAGTAGCCCGGCCAGGCGTGCTCCCGGTCGTACTCCGAAGGCTCGGCGGGATGGTCCGGGTGCGTGTGGTAGAAGCCGAGCACGTCCATGTCCCGCTCCTCGGCCCGCTCCTCGAACTCCTTGATCTTTAACGGCTCGATCAGGAACCTCCGCGACCGCTCTTCTTCGTGCGTGTTCTCCGCCCGCCACACGTCCACCACGATCTTCATCCCGTCGACGTTCATGCCGATCAGCGCCCCGGCCACCTCCTCGGGATACCCTTCCCTGGCGTGATCGTGGATGTGTCCGACATCCCCCGCGCCTATCTTGAGCGGCAAGCTAGTCTTCCTCCCAGAAGCTCTCGGAGAGGTACTTGTCCGCCCCGTCGCACAGAATCGTAACGACTGTCCCGGACTCTATCTCCTTCGCCACCTGCAAGGCGGTTGCCACGGCGGCCCCGGCGGAGATGCCGATGAGGATGCCTTCCTCGCGCGCCACACGCTTGACCATGTCGTAGGCGTCTTCGGTAGCGGTGCGGCGGTTCTCGTCGGCGATGGTCGGGTCGTATATGTTCGGGACGATGGCGCTCTCCATGTGCTTCATGCCTTCGAGGCCGTGGAACGGTGAGTCGGGCTCGAACGAGATCACCCGGATGTCCGGGTTGTACTCCTTGAGCCGCGTCGCCGTCCCGACGAAAGTACCGCTGGTGCCGAGACCCGCGACGAAGTGCGTAACCTCGCCCGCGGTCTGCTCCCAGATCTCCGGCCCCGTGGATTCGTAGTGCGCCCTGGGATTGGCCGGGTTGCTGTACTGGTCCGGGTAGAAGTAGCGCTCCGGGTCTTCCGCGTATAGCTTGCGCGCCTCGCGGATGGCCCCGTCCGAGCCCTCGCCGGGGTCGGTGAGTACAAAGTCCACGCCGTAGGCGCGCAGGATCTTCTTGCGCTCCTCGCTGGCGTTTTTGGGCATGCAGAGCTTTACCTTGTACCCGAGAGCCGCCCCGATCCAGGCGTAGGCGATCCCGGT
>CALMWA010000320.1 GCA_937873125.1 uncultured Actinomycetes bacterium
ACGCTCCCCGCGAGCCCGACGAGCATGGCAACGAGCGTGATCCAGAGCAGCGGTTCGTTCGCGGCCTGCACGGCTTACGAGACGACCGGCAGGACTCTGCGGGCCTTCTTGCCGGGCTGCTTTAGCGCGGCGTTCAGGCTGCCGGACTTGTAGCCCACGAGGTCGAGCGTGACGTAGAGGAAGCCCGCGTCCTTTAGCTCGGCGGCTATCTTCTCGCGCTCGGCGAAGGCCCGCTCCAGCTCGTCGGGACCGACCTCCAGGCGGGCTATCTCCCCGTGGTGGCGCACCCGCACCTGCGCGTAGCCCTCGCGGCGCATGAACTCCTCCGCGCGCGCGACTTGGGCGAGCTTCTCCGGCGTGATCTCCTGCCCATACGGGAACCGGCTCGACAGACACGCCAGCGCCGGCTTGTCCCAACTCGGCAGTCCCAGATACCGGGCCAACTCCCGCACCTCGTCCTTCGTTACTCCCGCCACCGAAAGGGGCGACACCACGTTCAACTCCTTCGCGGCCTTGCGTCCCGGCCGGTAGTCGCCCTCGTCGTCCTTGTTCGCCCCGTCCACGACGCAGGCGTAGCCGCGCTCCTCCGCCAGCACCCCGAAATCTGAATACAACGTGCTCTTGCAGAAGTAGCAGCGGTTGGTCGGGTTGCTGGCGTAGTTCGGGTTGTCCAGCTCACGGGTGTTGACCACGAGGTGTTCCACCCCCAAAGACTCGGCGAAATTCGTAGCCAACTCCAGCTCTGATGGAAGATACGTCTCGTTGTTCGAGGTGACGGCGAGAACCCGGTCTCTGGGGAGCGCCCGCGCGGTTACGGCGAGCGCCAGCGAGGAGTCCACGCCGCCGGAGAACGCGACCAGCGCGCTCCCGTAGGGCGCGACGATTGCTTCGAGCTCCGCGAGCTTCTTCTCTACTTCGTTGGTAGAGGCGAGCTTCATCTACACGTCCTCTCTAGGGCTGTTCCAGGACGACCGCGACGTTGTGTCCGCCGACGCCGAGGTTGGCGCACATGGCGGCTTCAAGGTCCGGGGCGTCGCGCGGTTCGTTGACGACGTAGTCCAGGTCGGCGCATCCGTCGCCGACCTTCGTGAGGTTTCGCATGGGGGGGATGGTGCGCTCCTTCAGGGCGAGCGCGCAGATAGCGGTCTCTATGGCCCCGCCAGCGCCCAGCGAATGCCCGAGGGTGGACTTCGTCCCGGAGACCTTCACCTTCGGGTTGACGCGGGCCAGAGCCTGCGACTCGGGGCCGTCTCCGGCGACGGTGCCGGTACCGTGGGGGTTGATGTAGCCGATCTGCTCTCCGTCCAGCCCGGCGTCCTCAACCGCGAGCCGCATGGCGCGCAGGAGACCCCGGCCTTCCGGGTCCGGGTCGGTGATGTTGTAGGCGTCGGTGGTGCGGCCCACGCCGGTTATCTTCGCGTACGGGTCCACGCCCCGGCGTTCGACCGATTCGGCGCTCTCAAGGATCATTACCGCCGCGCCCTCACCGATCACGAAGCCGGAGTGGTCCACATCGTACGGCCGGCAGGCGCCCTCGGGGTCGTCGTTCCAGCGGCTCATGGCCCGCATGGCCGCGAATCCGGCGACTATGACGGGTGTAATGCTGGCCTCGGTAGCGCCGCACAGCACCACGTCGGCGTCGCCGCGACGGATCAGGTCAAAGCCAACGCCCATCATGTCCGTGCCGCAGGAGCAGGCCAGAGCGCCGGTTGTCGATGGTCCCTGGATACCGAGCTGTATGCCGACGTGCGCCGCCCCGGAGTTCGGCATGATCTTGGTGACGGCGAACGGGTTGACCCGGCCCGGACCCTTGCCGTCTATGGTCGCCTGGGTCTGTTCCATGCTCGCCACCCCGCCGAGGCCGCTGCCCAGGACCAGGCCGACCCGCTCGGGGTTGTCGTTGAGTACGTCCCACACCCGCGCGTCCTCAAGGGCGAGCTTCGAGGCGGCGAGGCCCATTTGGGCGAAGCGGTCCGTCCGCTGTACGACTTTGCGATCCATGAAATCTGTCGGATCGAAGTCCGTACACTCGGCCGCGATCCGCACGTCGTGATCCCTGGCGTCGAATTGGGAGATCTGTGCCATCCCGCTCTCGTTCGCCAGCAGCGCGGACCAGAACGTCTCGCGCCCGACTCCGATGGGGCTGACTACCCCGATCCCCGTTATATAAGCCTCCGGGCGTCCGTTGTTCATCTCGCCCCCTACTGAGCGTCTCTTATCCACTGATGCCCCCGAATCTTAGCATTACCTCCCCGCTCCGACTCCGGGCACTATGAACACATGGTCATCATTGCTAAAGCTGCACCCTATTCCGTCCGATAACCCGCATACGTCTGTGTGGACTATGGAGGAGGCGGGATGGGTTGCTGGGTGGCGGCGTTCGTGGGCGAGTGCGCCCGCGAGAACTACGAGAGTCTTCGCGACACCGGAGAGTTCTGGGTCTCCTCTCCGCGCACGCCCATTCGCCGGGCCGCGACCGGAGACAGCGTACTCCTCTACATGGCCGGCGAGGGCTTTATCGGTGAGGCTGTCGTCGCGTCGGCGGCCCGCGCACCACACGACGAGATGCAATGGTCCGGGAGTACGCCGACGCTCGGATTACTACTGCGGGATCTCCGCCCGTTCGCCGCGTCCGTAACCTACAAGTTTCCGCAGAAAGGGCCTCACCCCGTGCTCGGTTTTCATCGCTACGCCCTGACAGGAGGCTTCACCTCGCTCTCCGAAGAGGGCTTGCGGGAGGTCCTGGATCTCGCCGCGGGGAAAGGCCACCCCGAGGAAGAGGGATCGTCTGAACAAGCTCCGAATCCCGCTCCGGTACGAAAGCCGGTGGAGCCGGCACCGGCATACGAAGTGCGGCCGGCACGTCCGGTAAACGAAAAGTCATCATTCGAGAAACGGGTTGCTGGACAGCATGCGAAAGGCGAAGGGCGGAAGCGCGCCGCGCTTTGGACACTTGCCGAGATGGGAGCACAGGCCGTTGGCTGGAAGAGTGGAGAGAAGCACGCGCGAAGGAAAGTCCGGGACGCGGAGCGGACCTGGATAGCCGGTGGCACGGCGGAAGAGAAGGTTGGTGTGGGGCTGGAAGCGTTGCGCGAGCACGGTTACTATGTCTTTCACGACGTGCAGTTACCGGGTATCGGGAACGTAGACCATGTCGCCCTCGGTCCTCACGGGTTCTTCGGTATCGAGACGAAGAGCCAGCGAGGCCGGGTCAGCGCTTCGGACAACCGGCTGTTGTTGAACGGGCGCTCGCCGGAGAAAGACTTCGTTTCACAGGCTTGGCGAGGTTGCTACCGTCTCAAGGAGATCCTGGGCTCGGAGGTTACTCCTTTCCTCTGTTTCACCGAGGCGTTCGTGGAGGGGAGGGTCTTCGTGAAGGGTGTACGGGTGTTGCCGCTCGACTGGTTGAAAGAGGAGATCCTGCGCGGCGAGGTCTTGCACGACTCCCATAAGGTGGCTATAGCGGTCAACGCGGTAGGCGCGGCTACTGGTTGTTATCCTTCTGCTGGGCCGCGAGCGAGGAGTTAGAGCGCGCCCGGAACGAAACCGAACGCTACGCTTTCACACATCCATACCGTCTGGTCTATGCTATACCTCTAGCAATGACTCGGAGGAGCGAGCTTTGATCTTCTACCTCGCCGCAGCCCTGTTCCTGGCGAACTTCGCGCTTGGGGTGCTAGTTCAGCTACGCATTGTTGACACGAAGCCGTTCCGGTGGCTGCATCACGCGCTGTTCTTCGCGGTCTTCGTTTCGGCGGGCCTGGCCATCGCGGTGGGGCTCTGGCGAGGAGCCGCTTATGCGTGGGTTCTGTTGCCGGTGTTGGCGCTCTACGCCGTGTTGCCGAGGATACGAGCCGGGACTGCCGGGCACGCCGCGCTCGCCGGGGCGGCCTTGATCTTTTACGCTACCGCATTCGTAACGGTGCTTTAGGAGGTTGAGTTGGAGTTCCTGGAAGTCGTGAAGCGGCGCCGGACCACGAACGGTCCGTTCCTGCCCGACCCGGTCAGCGAAGAGCATCAGCGCCTGCTCGTCGAGGTGGCGGCGATGGCCCCGTCGCACTTCAACAGCCAGCCCTGGCGCTTTGTGCTCGTGGACGATCGCGACACCATCGAGGAGGTCGCCAGGATCAGCGCCGACAGCATGACCCGGCTCCTCGAAGAAGGTACCTTCTGGAAACGCTACCGACCGTACTTCCGTTTCTCCGAGGAGGAGATGGAGGAGAAGCGCGACGGCATCCACTTCGACCAGATGCCGAAGGTGCTCAAGCCTTTCTCGCGTCAGATCTTCTCTAACACCGGGCAGGCCGTTATGAACCGCTTCGGCGTACCGAAGACCCTCGGCGAGGACAACCGTAAGCTAGTGGCGGGCTCTCCGCTGCTGCTCGCCGTACTGTTGGACAAGACCGAATACCGCCCAGGTGAACTGTCCGGGTTCTATTCGGTCTTCGGGATGGGGGCGGCGGTAGAGAACATCTGGCTGACTACGGCGGAGATCGGGATGGGCATCCAGTTCGTCTCGACGCCGATGGAGATCCCGGAGAACTGGAAACGTATGCAGGACCTCCTCCAAGTTCCCGACGACCTCGAACTCATGGCCGTCTACAGGCTCGGATACGTCCCGAAGGAGCAGCGCCGGCCGACCATCGACTGGTCGAGCCGTCAGCGCAAGCGCCTCTCGCAGTACGTCTTCCGTAACACCTGCGCCACCCCTGAACCCGACGCCGAAACCAGCGTGGAGCCCGGAGCCCGGTGAGCGAGGCGCGCCCGAAGGTACTCTCCGTGGCGACAGCCCTGCCGCCGCACCGTGTCGGGCAGAGCGAGGTCAAGGACTTCGCGCGCGGGATGTTCTCGGAGGTGTTCCGGGACATGGAGCGGCTCACCCCGATCTTCGACAACGTCCACGTAGAGAACCGCTTCTTCTGTGTGCCGCTGGAGTGGTTCGAGCAAGACCACACCTTCCCGGAGAAGAACGCACTCTACGTCGAGCACGCATGGAGCCTCTCGGAGAAAGCCGCCCGGCGGGCGATGGACCGTGCCGGTGTGCGGCCGGATGAGATCGGCGCGATCTTCTTCGTTTCCACGACCGGGCTCTCTACGCCCTCCCTCGACTCGAAGCTCATCTTCGCCCTGGGTCTCTCCGAGCATACGCGTCGCGTCCCGATCTGGGGCCTCGGCTGCGCCGCTGGAGCCGCCGGTATCTCGCGCGCCGCCGAATACGCGACGCTCTACCCCGACCAAAAGGTCTTGCTGGTCGCCGTGGAACTCTCCGGCCTCACCTTCCAGCGCGGCGACCGCTCCAAGAGCAACCTCATCTCCACGAGCCTCTTCGCCGACGGCGCCGCGGCCGTGGTCCTGGGAACGGGTACCGGACCCGAGATACTCGGCAGCCACAGCACCACCTGGCCCGGCACCGAAGACGTGATGGGCTGGGACCTCATTGAGACCGGCCTCAAGGTTCAACTCTCCAAGAGCGTCCCGACCATCGTGCGCGAGCGGCTGCGCGATAACCTGCAAGACGCCTGCGACTCCCTGAAGCTGGACTTCGCGGACCTCGAACACTTCATCCTGCACCCCGGAGGCGCGAAGGTCCTCGACGCCTTCGAGGAGGTCCTCGGCCTCGCGCCCGGCGCTCTGACGTTCTCACGCTCCGTGCTGCGCGACTTCGGCAACATGTCCAGCGTAACCGTGCTGTTCATCCTGGAGCGTTTCCTGGAGAGCAACGAGTATGAGCCCGGAGACCTCGGCGTTCTCTCCGCGATGGGTCCCGGTTTCTCTGCGGAGCACGTCTTCTTCAGGTGCTAGCTACCGGCCATAGTATCCTGTGAGCGCGGCGCTGCTCGTCCTCGCCGTTGTGTTCGTCGCCTTGCAGCGCCTGCTCGAACTCCGGTACTCCCGGCGCAACGAGCGGCGTCTGCGTGCGAAGGGCGCCGTCGAGCGCGGGGCCGGTCATTATCCAGCGATGGTCGCCATCCACCTTCTGTGGCTCGTCTGTATGCTGGTAGAGGGGCTTTTGCGCGGCCCGGAGATACCGGGTTGGTGGCCGGTTCCCTTCGCGCTTTTCCTTCTCGTCCAGCCGTTGCGGTACTGGGCGATCTTATCTCTGGACGAGAATTGGAACGTTAGGATACTTGTCGTGCCGGGTAGGAGGCTCGTCCGGCGCGGCCCGTACAGGTATTTCTCGCATCCAAACTACGTGGTCGTAGCGGTCGAAGTGCTCACGCTGCCCCTCATCTTTGGCGCGTGGATAACGGCGCTGATCTTCACGGCGCTCGACGCTGCGTTCCTGTACGTGAGGATACGAGAAGAGGAGCAGGCGTTGCGGGAGCTTGCAGGCTAAGATAACCCTGGCTTTCAGCTTCTTGCTGGCGCCTGAAACCTGATACCCAAAAACCGGGAGTCCGAACGTGCTAGATCTCAAATACATCCGCGAGAACGCGGAGGCCGTACAACAGAACTGCAAAAACCGTGGCGTCGAGGCTGACGTGGGCCTCGTGGTCGAGCTGGCCGACCGGCGCTCGGCGTTGATCGGGGAGTTGAACGAGGTCAAGCAGCGCCAGAATGCGATGGCGAAGAGCATCGGCCAGGAGCGCGACGAGGAGGCGCGAGGTCGGCTCATCGAGCAGTCGCGGGGGATGAAGGAGGAGATCCCCGCCAAGGAGACCGAGTTGCATGAGGTCGAGGAGCGGCTGCGGGAGGAGCAACTCAAGATCCCGAACATGACCCACCCCGACTCGCCCATCGGCAAGGACGATACCGAGAATGTCGAGATCCGGCGCTGGGGCGACATCCCGGACTTCTCCTTCGAGCCGAAGGATCACGTCCAACTCGGCGAGTCTCTCGGCATCATAGACTTCGACGCGGGGGCGAGGGTCGCCGGCAGCAAGTTCTACTTTTTACGCGGTGATGCGGTGCTATTGGAACTCGGTCTGGTACGCTACGCCATGGACATCCTCATGCAGCGCGGCTACGAGCCGACGATCACGCCGGAC
>CALMWA010000321.1 GCA_937873125.1 uncultured Actinomycetes bacterium
GCGCCCGGTTGGTGGACTTCGCCGGCTGGGAGATGCCGGTGCAGTACGCCGGGATAAAAGCCGAGCACGAGGCCGTCCGCACCCGAGCGGGGCTTTTCGACGTCTCGCACATGGGCGAGGTGATCTTCCGCGGCCCAGACGCCGAGGCCGCCGTGCAGCGGCTCGTCACCCGCGACGTGTCGAAGCTCGCGGAGGGCCAGGCCGGTTACGCGGCGGTCCTCTACGAGACTGGCGGCACCGTGGACGATGTGCTCGTCTACCGGCGCCCGGATGATTTTCTCGTCGTGGTAAACGCCTCGAATCGGGAGAAGGATGTCGCCTATTTTCGAGAGCACACCGCCGAATTCGACGTGGAGGTCGCCGATGAGTCCGATGACTGGGCCCTGCTGGCGCTTCAGGGACCGGAGGCCGTCGGGCTGTTGCAAGACTTCACGGAGACGGACCTCGCGCCCGTCAAGTACTATCGCTTCGTCGAAGGCGAGGTGGACGGCGCGCCCGCCATCCTCTCGCGCACCGGCTACACGGGGGAGGACGGCTTCGAGCTGTACCTGCGCCCGGACGACGCGCCGCGCATCTGGCGCGTGCTCATCGAGGGCGGAGCGGCGCCGGTCGGGCTCGGGGCGCGGGATACGCTGCGTCTGGAGGCCGGGATGTGTCTGTACGGCAACGAGTTGGACGCGGAGACCACGCCGCTCGAAGCGGGGATCTCGTTCGCGGTGCATCTATCGAAGGAGCCGGAGTTTATCGGGCAGGGGGCTCTGCTCCGGGAGGACGTGGAGGGGCTGCGTAAGAAGCTCGTCGGCTTCGAGATGGAGGGACGCGGCATCGCACGCCACGGCCACACCGTCACGGACGGCGCGGAGATCGTGGGCGAGGTAACGAGCGGAACCCAATCACCGACGCTCGGCCGGGCCATCGGGCTTGCACTCGTCGAGCCGGAGGTGGAAGATAGGTTTATGGTCTTGATCCGAGACAATCCCGTGCCGGCCAGGATCGTGCCGCTACCGTTCTACAAGCGCGAGAAGAAGTAGAGGAGGAGAGATTTGAGCGTACCGGGGGATCTCAAGTACACCAAGTCCCACGAGTGGGTCCGCACCGAGGGCGACACCGCCACCATCGGCATCACCGACCACGCCCAGGACGAACTGGGAGACGTGGTCTTCGTCGAGCTTCCCGAGGAGGGTGCGAGCTTCGACGCCGGCGACTCCTTCGGGACCGTGGAGTCCGTCAAGGCCGTCTCCGACCTGTACGCGCCGGTCGGCGGTGAGGTAGTGGAGGTCAACTCCGCCCTCGAAGAGAGCCCCGAGAAGATCAACGAAGACCCCTACGGTGAAGGCTGGATCGTCAAGCTCCGCACCTCCGGCGACTCCAACCTACTCTCCGCCGAGGACTATGAGAAGGTGCTCGAAGAGGGTTCCTAGCCGGGAAGCTACGATTATCTATCTGACCACAGTACTCCAAGCCCCAGAGTAGCCGCGCCACCAGGAAAAATTCCCGGTCCCCCCAAGGGCCGCGGACACCTCGCCGAGTTACAGGAAAACCGCATATATAAGAGAAATTGCTGGTTAGCGCCTATGTGCAATCTGCAGATATTTGCGAAAAGTTTCTAAATTCCCTGTTCCAACCCTTTACAAAGTGTGGCGAGCGAAGTATCATCCTGCTTGTCGGTTGGTGCGAAACCAGTACCGGCACAATTAAAGAGCCTGGGGCGATACTCCTCCTTTCCCTTTCCCCACCTATCACCCCTAAGTTTCGTCTCAGGCTCTTCCTCTTTTTTCAGCACTCCGGTTAGTCCGCAAACAGTAGTTATTCAGCGCAATATGCGGTGTGGTCTTGGCACGCTTCACTAAGGACCGCGTCGGGCAAACGAAAGCGGCTCCCGGAAAGCACCGGAAGCCGCGAACTTGTGCCTGGTTGCTGGCCTGTTTAGGAGGCTTCGCCCACCTGGGTGAGGTAGTAGAGGGTGTGCATGAGTTGGGCGGTGGGGTCGATGCGGTGAACGTCCACGCTGTAGGGGACGTGGAGCAGGACATCGGTGTAGTTGAGAATGACCCGGATGCCGGCGTCCACCATAAGCTCCGCAACCTCCTGGGCCGAGGAGGCGGGGGTAGCGATGATGCCGATGATCTCGTCGGCCTCCGCGACGCTCTTCTTTAACTCATCGAGGTGCTTGACGACGACGTTGCCGACCGTGCGGCCGGCCTTCTTCGGGTCGTTGTCGAAGACGTCGTGGATTACGAAGCCTCTTTTAGGCAGGATGGTGCTGGCGGCGATGGCGCTGCCGAGGTTCCCGGCGCCGACAAGCGCGATGTTGTAGGTCTGGCGAAGGCCCAGGATGCTACGAACGGCCTCGACGAGGTCGTAGGCCTGGTAGCCGACACCCCGCGTGCCGGAGAAGCCTATGGCGTTCAGGTCGCGCCGCACCTGCACCGGATTTATGCCGGTGAAGTCGCCGAGCTCCTTGCTTGAGACCGCGTCGCGGCCCTCTTCTATTAGCTGCTGGGTGGTGCGGAGGTATTTGGTCAGCCTATTGGTCAGGCCGGGCTGTAGCGTGGCTCGCAACTTGTATCCTGCTCCTTCTATTTTCGACGGATCTCGATGGTGCGTGCATTGTAACAAAATGGTCCGCTCTTGCAATAAAGGTGCTCTTAACAGACGACAAATCAGTAAGCAAGTTAGGTTACATCGGTCGTATGGCGGCGAGAACCGTTTTGTATAGCTATACGTGGAGCGGGGTGGAGTGTAATCTTGGGCAATGGAGTAGTTGATACAGGACCAGAGGCGAGGACTGTAGTGGCGACGGCTTTGTGGGGTATTCTTGCTGTTTCGTTAACCGTTGTGCTGGCGGTCGCGGGCCTTGTGGTGCTGCATCGTCTGGTACCTCTGGCGTTGCGGGAGGAGCACAATGACACGACAGCCACGTTATTCGGGGCGCTCTACGTTACGTACGCTTTGATGGTTGGGTTTTCTGCCTACTTCGTATCGTATCAGTACGATACGGCACAGAAGAACGTAGAGAGCGAGGCGAGCAGCGTGGAGGAGATCTACCGCCTCGCCGGGCAGCTTCCCGAGCGGGAGCGGCGGGAGGTCCAGGGACTCGCCGGGGCCTACGCCCGCTCTGTGGTTGAGGATGGATGGCCGTTGATGGAGCAGGGCCGGTTGAGCCCACGGGCGGGGGCAACCGCTGACGAGCTTCGGCGCGCCGTCATGGGGTTCGACCCCGATACAGGCGGAGAGCAGGCGATCTACTCTCAGTCATTGACGCTCATCCAGGACCTCGACGAATATCGGGCTCTTCGGCTACTCGAAGCCCGTGAAGGTATTCCCGCTATCCTGTGGGTCGTTCTCCTGGTGGGGGGCGTAACCACGGTAGCCTCCACCTTTCTCATCGGGATGAAGAACGTCCGGCTTCACGCGCTATTGGTCGCGGCGTTCACGGTGGTCCTCGTGCTCGTCCTGTACACGATCCGCGCCCTGGAGTATCCCTTCGACGGCATCGTGCAGGTGGGCCCGGAGGCGTTCGAGGTTGTGCTTAGTAACATCAGGGCCGGCGGAAGCTAGGGTTGCGCCCGGTGCGCCGGACGTTGCTTTGTCTCGGGATGCGAGGTGTTCGCATCGTTGCTATGATTGCGGGTATGAACGTGGATTGCACACGGTGTAGCAGCGCAAGTCTCCTTGGCGGACGGATCCCTCGACCGCCGCTGCCCCGACCGTCCCTCTAGGGGCGTGCTCGGGGCATCCGCACCTCTTCGAATCTTTCGGAGTCTTTAGTGCGGGATAGTCTCCATTCACATCACGGAGAATCGAGGGAAACAATGTTGGCTTTTTCGAGCAGGGAAGAATTAGTGGAGAATGGCTTCGGGGACGCGTTCCGCGGCGTGTCCGCGGCGGATAGCGGGATGAGCATCCGGCCCATGAGCGAGGTGGACCTGGAGCGCATTCTGGAGCTCAGGACGGTCGTGAGTTGGGCGGCGGACCCGCGGTCTTTCGACCTCTTGCGCGGTATCCAGGACGCCCGGTGGGCGGTCGCGGAGGCGCAGGACGGTTCGCTGGCCGGGATGGTCGGCGCGGTGCCATTCGGGGGTATCGGGATACTCTGCCACTTGGCGGTCCACGACGATTACCGCAATCTGGGGCTCGGAGTGCGGCTTTCGGCGTGGGCGATCACGTACCTGCGATCACGCGGCGTCAGGACTGTCCGGCTGTACTCGACCCGACAGGCCGAGAAGCTGTACCGTTCCATGGGATTCCGGCCCGCCGCGCCGCGCACCGTGTACCGGCTAGACGAAGCGCCCCGGAATCTCCGGTCGAGCGTAGAGTTTGACGGCCATCGCGTCGAAACGATGCTGTTCGGGGACCTGCCGGAGATCTACGGCGTAGACCACTGGACTTACGGCGCCGACCGTTCGGCCCTCATCTTCGCCACTCTTCGGATGCATCCCGGACGGGGGATCATCGCGCGAGACTCTTCGGGGCGCGTGAAGGGCTACCTCATTCGCGGTAAAGCGGGGCCAGCGACGCGAATCGGACCTTTCGTGGCCTCGAACCCCGGAGTGGCGCGCCTGCTGCTCCATAATGCACTCGCCGGCGCGGGAGGCGCATCAATCGAGGTGACGGTTCCGGGACCCGCTCACGAACCGGCGCACGCCCTGCTGCGAGAGTTCGGGTTCGCTGGACGCGATGACCGGCTAAGGATGGATCTCGGGGAGAGTCTCGACTCCCACCGCGCCGGTCTCACCCACTACGGGACCACGCCGTATCTCGCTACATAGGCCAGGCCGTTCGAGCACCGTCGCCGTTCGCCAGGACTTCGGCCAGGAGGTTCGGGTCCACGTTGCCGCCGCTTATTACGGCCACGTTGCGGCGCGTGGGGGGCAATTCGTCACTGTGGAACAGGTAGCCGGCGAAAGACACGGCGCCGCTCGGCTCGGCGACCAGGCGGACCCGGAGGGCCAGGCGCCGCATGGCTTCCAGGATCTCCTCCTCCGATACGGTGATGATGTCGTCCACGAAGGCGCGGATGTGCTCGAATGGGGTGTCGCCCAGCCGCCGCACCCGCAGCCCGTCAGCGACGGTGCGGTAGACCTCCTCGGCGGAGAGTTCCACGATCCGGCCGCTGTGCAGGCTGGCGCGGGCGTCGGCCGCCAGCTCCGGCTCGACCCCGATCACGTTTATCTCCGGGCGGTTTAGCTTGAGCGCCGCCGCGACCCCGCTAATGAGGGCGCCGCCGCTGACCGGGACGAGTACGGTCTCCACGTCGGGCAGGTCGTCCAGGATCTCCAGTCCCACAGTGCCCTGGCCGGCGATGAGGGGCTCGTCGTCGTAGGGCGGCACCGGAATATAGCCGAACTCCTCCGCCAATTGCCCGGCCCGGTACGACCGCTCGGCGCTGTCGTCGCCCACGATCACGACCTCGGCTCCGTGCGCCCTGGTGGCGTCGAGCTTGACCTTCGGCGCGCCCCGCGGCATGACGATGACGGCCCGGACGTCCAGCGCACGGGCCGCATACGCCACGGCCTGGGCGTGGTTGCCGCTGGAGTGGGCGACGACCCCCCGGCGCCTCTCCTCGCTGGTGAGTGAAGAGATCTTGTTGTAGGCGCCGCGCAGCTTGAAAGCGCCGGTCGGTTGCAGGTTCTCGGGCTTGAAGTAGAGGGTGCGGTCCTCTCCGCCGCCAGGACACGGGATCAGGGGTGTGCAGTATGCCACGCCTTCGATGCGCTGCTGCGCTAGCTGGATGTCCTGCAAAGAGATCACGGCTTCACCCGGTAGAGTATTGTCTCTCCATCTCCGGCGATGCGCTCCAACGACGGCTCGTCCCTCACAGCGTTTAACACCGCTTCACCGTCCATACCATCCACGCCGTACTGGTCCGGATGAACCACGACGTACTCCACATCCAGACGGCGCAACTCCGCCAGGCTCTTGGGGCTGGGGAGGGTGTTCAGGGTGTCGCGGGTCTTGGGATAGCCTTCGGGGAAGTAGCTCGCGTAGCCGTTTACGAGCCGCCACCACCCGAAGGTCGAGCGGTACATCCTCGGCGTCTCGCGGAAAGCGTCGGCGGGGCTGGCGAACGGAACCTCCGCGACGACCGCGCCGGGAGCGTTCTCGGCCAGGTACTCGTAGGCGGGTTCGAGGGTCGCCGGCCCCCGGTCTATAAAGCGATCAACTGGTAAGGTCGGGACAAACTCGAACGCGGTGAAGAGCGAGACGACCGCCAGTGCCAGGAGAGCCTTCTTGCCGCCCAGCCGCTGCATGAGCGTCCGTAACCCAAGCCCGGCCAGAACAGCTATGCAGAGCATGACGATGGCCCACATCCGGGCCGGCACGCGGAGGTTGCCGAAGCCGGGGACGAGCTCGTAGAGCAAATAGTAGGGGAGAGGGATATAGCTCTCTCCTACCGGGATCGCCGGTCCTAGAGAGAAGATGAAGATGACGAGCCCGAGCAGGGCATAGAGCGCCGAAGAGGGGGAGACGCGGTTTCTCGCCAGCAGACCGTAGACGGCCAGGGCGGCGACGGCGAGGCCGGGATATAGGGTGAGCTCATAGACGGGCTTGCGGTTCTCGTGGGTGATGCCGAAAGCCTCGCCGGTCCAGCCGAGGAACCAGCTCTCCGGGGCGGCGGTCAGGATGGCGGCCGGTATAAACGAGCCGCCGGCGACGGTGCCGAGGTCTCTGGTGTGGTCCGCCGCGCCGCTCAGGGCGAGGTAGGGGCCGAGGATGAGCGCTAGCACCACCCCGAAAACGGCGAAGACGGGGACGCCCAGGGCGAAGTCCCGCAGCTTCGGTGGCTCGCGGTTCAGGAGGGACCAGAGGAAGTAGAAGGCGGCCATCATGAGGATAGCGAAGACCCCGTAGTAGAGGCCGGAGAGGACATTGAGGGTGAAGAAGAGGCCGGTGAGGAGCAGGTCTTTAGGGCGGCGGCCGTCTTCGAGGTAGCGGTGCATGAACAGTAGGATCAGGGGCAGCCAGAACGTGGTCATGGTGTTGAGCTGGGTGATGTGTCCGTAACGGTAGGGACAGACTGCGTAGACGGCCCCGGCGAAGAGGGCGGCGTGCAGGGCGTATGGCCGGTCACCGAGCAGACGTCGGGCGAGTAGGAAGGTCGCGTAGCCGGAGAGGACGTAGGTGAGTAGCAGCACGACGTTGAAGCTGAGGAGCGGGTTGTTCGTTATCAGGTAGAGCGGGGCGGTGACGACGGCGCTCGGTAGAAGGAGATCGGTGTAGGCCAGGGCATTCTGCGTGGGGTAGAAGATATTGGCGTCGTAGAGGGTTGCGCCGCTGGTGAGGGCGTGCTGTATCCAGGCAACGCTCCACACCATGACCGCCGGGTCGCCGGCCCCGTTGACCCGGTCCATGTTGAAGACCAGCGGATAAGTGAAGACCACCGCGAGCCCGGCGTACAGAGCCAGCGAGATCAGATGTTCTCTCGTGCGTCGCGCGCGGAGCTTCTCGGGCCGGGGGTTGTGCTTCACAGGCTCATCCTTGGACGTCGGAACGGTCATCCGGGCAGTTTATAGGCGCGGAGCGCGAATATTGTAAACCAACCGAAACATACGCTTAAGCAGATCGCAACATAGCCTCCCTATAATGCGCCGGGTGCCTACTTCTTTCTATGCAGGAGCTGCATGAGAGTACGAGGAATCCTGCTGTTGGTTCTGCTCTGCCTGATCCTCACCACAGGTTGCGGCGCTGGCCAGCGAATGGGAGTGAACGGTAGCGCCGGCGGCGGGGAGAAGGGAGGCGGTGCGGGGACGACCATCGTCGAGGCCGCAACTCTGGAGAGTTCGATGGAAGCGACCGTCGGGGCCGTAGAGGAGGCCGGGATGCAGCAGGACTCTACCGCCGCGGAGAGTGCCGCCGTCAATGGAGACGAAGCGGGTAGTCTGGGTGAAGGACCGTTCACCGCCAGCCCGGAGACGAGCGGGGGTACGAACCCGAACGCGGACAGCATACTGGCCGTGAGGTATGGAGATCACGAAGAGTACGAGCGCATGGTCGTTGACTTTGGGACCGGCTCCAAGCCCGCCGGAGGGGTGCCGGAGTGGGATCTAACCAGCCCGGCCGGAGACGGCCTGCTCCGCGTTAGCTTCCCGTCCGTGAGCGCCACGGGGGTCTCCGATGGAGACCTCGGCGGAGGACTGCTCGAAGACTTCCACGTCGTGCGCGGGCCGGAGGGCGGGATGTTCGTGGATTTCCTCGCGACCCGCGCGTTCACCTACCGGGTGCTGGAGCTTACGGACCCGGCCCGCCTGGTAGTGGACTTCCGCCCATCGAAGATGCCGCTCGGCGTGCCGCTACCGGCCGAGGGAGGGAAGACCGTGCTCACCCAGCCCAGAGAAGGGGCGCGTGTCGGGAGTCCCCTCACAGTCAGCGGCTACTCCCGCAACTTCGAGGCTGCCAATAACATAGTCCTCACCGATGCCGGGGGAGAGGTCGTTGCCCGCAAGGCTGTGCAGTCGAACGACTGGAGCGTTACCTGGGGCTATTTTGAATGCACCCTGAATGCTCCGTATTTTTCCGGCAAGGGAACCCTGCGCGTCGGGAGCGCGAGCGCCCGCGACGGGTCGTTCGAGGGGGTCGAGATCCCGGTTCGGGGAAGCTAGCGCTAAGTTAGCGACGCCACGAAGTGCCGCGGGTTGAGGGGCTCTCCCGTGGCTCGCAGGACGGTGTACTTCCAGTTCTCGCGGGCGCCGGGACCGAATAAGGATTCGAGCAAGTAATGGCTCGCTACCTCATTTTCGTAGAACAGGCCGTGGGTTGTGTGGGCTTCGAGGTAGTCTCTCAACTGGGCCGCAATGAGGTGTCCGAGGACGTA
>CALMWA010000322.1 GCA_937873125.1 uncultured Actinomycetes bacterium
TGTCTCTGCTGGGGCGCTGGTCTCGCTCCTGCTGGTAGCAGCCGTGCCGAAGCTGATCTTCTCGGACGAGGTGGTGAGGGCCTTCGCGCGGGTGTCCGACCAGTTGCCACCGATCTTCAACCGATTGCTGGAGCGGGCATGACCGGGATGTGTTTGCGTAGGCATGGAGAAGACTCCTCGTGAAGCTTGGCTTCGCTGGGCCGGTATCCCTTAAGCTCCTGAGCGGCCACGTTCGCGGGGGCGAGGGCCTGCCCGAAGGGTACAGGTTCCCGCCGATGGCGACGCTTATCGAGGAGTATCTCAGAAGGGGGCATCGCGTCTCCGTATTTACCCTCGACCCGACCACGCCCCTACCCCGGACCTTCCAGGGAGATCGCCTGACGATCCACGTGGGACGTTTCCGGACCCGCGCCCGCCACCGTGCAATGGATTTTTTCGCTGCTGAGCGTGCGGACCTCGTGAGCGCCATGAGAGAAGAGCCCTGCGATATCGTCCACGCGCACTGGACGTACGAGTTCGCGCTGGCGGCCATAGCGAGTGGCAGCCCGTATGTGGTCACGGCCCACGACGCACCGCTCCGCGTGCTCCGCTTTCTGCCAGACGCTTACCGGGGCTACCGCTTTCTAATGGCTCTATGGGTTGCGCGCAGAGCCCGGTACCTTACGGCCGTTTCGCCGTACGTCGCCGAACATTACCGGCGCGTGTTGCGTTACCGCAGACCAATCAAGGTGGTTCCGAACGGCCTGCCCGACGGTTTGTTCGCTATCGGTGATAAGAGATCGAAGGTAAGCAACGAAGGGCTGGTCTTCGCTACCGTGCTCACGGGGTGGGGCAAGCTAAAGAATGGACGGGTGGCGCTCCAGGCGTTCGACAAGGTGCGGAAAGCCATTCCAGAGGCTCGCTTGTTGATGTTTGGGCTGGGGCACGGTAGAGGAGAGGAGGGAGCAGTTTGGGCGCGACGAAACGGGCTGTCCAGGGATGTAGAGTTCGTCGGTGCTATCCAGCATCCGATACTGCTGAAGCGTCTGGCTAGTGAGGTAGACGTCTTGGTCCATCCTTCTCTTGAAGAAGCCCATCCCCTTAGCGTAAGCGAGGCCATGGCTCTCAGCATACCCGTGATCGGCGGCGCTCGCAGCGGCGGTGTGCCGTTTACCCTGGAGGACGGCAAAGCGGGCTTGCTGGCGGATGTGCGCTCCCCGGCGGACGTGGCGCGGGCGATGCTGCGGCTCGGGCGGGAGGACGGCCTGCGTCTCGATCTGGGCCGGGCGGCCCGCGAGTCGGCCTGCCGCCGCTTTCGCGTCGCTCGGGTGGTGGACGCCTACGAGGAGTTGTACGAAGAGGTACTGGCGGACTGGCCGTCCGGGAAACACGGATTGGTGCGTTGAAGCGGCGGTCCCGTTGACAGAGAAGATGCGTCAGATGCATCGCGTGCCGCCGGCTCCGGGAGTCAGGACAGAAGCTCCGGCGGAGGGACGAGGGCTGTCTTGCTGATCTTCGCGGCTCAGGCAGGGGCGGCGGCGTTCGTCTACGCGATGCTCGTCGCGTTGCTCTACAGGTTCCCCTCCGCAGGCGTCGGGCTGGTGCTAGGCGTGTTCGTGGCGGAGGCTGTGGCGATCTCGTTCTCGAGCCTCGGGCTAGGGCCGATAGACGCCTATCCGCAAGACATCGTCTTCGTCGCGCTCGGGGGCGCTGGAGCGGCGCGTCTGCTCTTTGGCGGTAGGTTGAGCCTGCTGCAACTGGTGTGGTTGCTGTTCGGCGCGCTGGTGGTCCTGTCCTTCGTGCGCGGGGTCGGGCTGTTCGGAGTTAACCTCGCCGGTGTCGAGGTGCGAGAGTACGTGTACCTCTTCGCTGGCGTACTCTACTTCATGACTGTTCCGGCGGGCCCACGGTTCCTCAGGCGTCTGGTTACGCTGTGGGTCTTCGTCGCCGGTGTACTATTATCGCTGACCTTACTCCGCTGGGCGCTCATTGGGCTGGGACTGTCCGGGGGAGCGCAATGGGTGCCAACGGCGGGCGTGAGTAGTTTGCGAGTCCTCGACTCCGCCCAGACGCTCTTTCTTGCACAGGCCCTTCTGATCGGCCTCTACCTCTGGCTGGTTCCGGGGCACGCTCTCATGTGGCGCTTTCTGACTGGGCTGTTGTTGCCGGCGGTCGTGCTGCTCCAGCACAGGACCGTGTGGATCGCGACCGCCGCGGCTCTTGCGCTGGTCTTCCTCTTCGAGAGGAGGTTGAGAGGCTTGGTGCTACCCGTGCTTGTCGGGAGCGCTTTGGCCGGGATGGTCATGGCCCTGTTTCTGTTCGCCGGGGACGCCAACATAGTCACGCAATCGCTTGAGGCTTCCGCCGCCGAAGCCGTCAACACGGAGAACAGCACGTTCCTCTGGCGGCTTGAGAGCTGGCGGGTGCTTCTCGGCGGCGACTACCTCTCCGGCTACGTGGAGTATTTGATCGGCAGGCCGTTCGGAGCGGGATACGAGCGTTACATGCCCTCGCTGGGTATGGAGATCAACGTCTCCCCCCACAATTTCTATATTCAGACTCTCTTGCGGACGGGCGTTCTTGGTCTGGTCGTCCTGATCCTGGTCTACGCATCCCTGCTCCTGCGACTGCACCGCCTGCGCTTCAGGGGGATGGGAGAAAGCTTCAGCCCCCGGCTGGCTCTCGTCTTGCTGGTGACGCAGCTCGTCTACTCTCTTTCTTACCCGCTCAACTACGAGCAGGGGATACTGTTGGGTGTCGCCGCGTCAGTGGCCTGGTCCGCGACGCGCGAGAGAACGCGTCGCACAAAGAGGGTGAGGGTCGTATGGAAGACGCCCGCGTAGCGATCCTCATGAGCTGCCACAACCGGCGGGAGAAGACTCTGGCGTGTCTGAAAGCACTGTTCGCCCAGGATCTTTCGCCAGGGGTTCGTTTACAAGTCTACCTGGTAGACGATGGTAGTCACGACGGCACCGGCGAGGCCGTGCGGGCGGCCTACCCGGAGATCAGGGTGCTGCGGGGAGACGGGAGCCTGTTCTGGAACGGCGGGACGCGGCTGGCGTTCTCCGAGGCCCTGTCGGTCGGCTACGCCTACTACCTGTGGCTCAACGACGACACGGTGCTGGACCCGGAGGCGCTCGATAATCTCTTGCGGACGTACCGGGACCTCGCAGCGTCTCACGGACCGTACCAGATAGTCGTCGGTTCGACGCGCGACCCCGCGACAGGCGTAACGACCTACGGCGGCGTTGTCCGACCGAGTCGGTGGCGCCCGCTCAAGGTAAGGCTGGTGGAGCCCGACGAGCGGGAGCCGAAGCGCTGCGACACGATTAACGGCAACTGCGTGCTCATACCGCGCGCCGTGGCGGAGCGGGTGGGCAACCTAGACGGCGCGTTCACGCACCGCATGGCGGACCACGACTACGGGCTGAGGGCGCGCGGGCTGGGATGCTCGGTCTGGATCGCTCCGGGCCACGTCGGAGCGTGTCCCAGGAACTCTCCGCGCGGTACCTGGCAGGATCCTAGCCTTCCCCTGCTCCGGCGGCTGAAGCTGGTAAGGACGCCCCTGGGCCTGCCTCCACGTGAGTGGCTCGTTTACGCGAGGAGATACGCCGGGAGACTATGGCCGGCATACTGGGCCTTCCCCTACCTGCGATTTCTGGCGTCCTCCATCCTCGCAGGGCTGAGATCTCATCCGAATACGGATGCCCCGGCGAGGCGAAAGGTCGCTATCCTGGTCAACATAATTGCTCCGTACCGGGTGCCCGTGTACCGGGAGATAGGCCGGGTCTTCCGGACCAGCGTGTTCTACTCGGGCGAGGAGCGCGGCAGGGCCGCATGGGAGGGGGTGAAGAAGGGACTCGCCGGTCTCGCGGTCGAGCAATCCTGGGGCGTCACCGTGAACCTTCCCCGGATGCGGGGCGGGAAGATCTACGACTATGACCACCTGCACATCAATCCCGGCTACCTGTGGGACCTGCTCAGGACCCGTCCCGACGCCGTGGTTACGAACGAGATGGGAGCGCGAACCGCGATGGCGCTGCTGTACGGCTCGCTCTTTCGCAGGCCGGTCTGGGTCTGGTGGGGCGGCACGCTACACACCGAGCGTCACGTCGGCCGGGCGAGGAGGATCGTTCGCGGCGTGATCTCGCGCTGGGCCAAACGCTGGATCAGCTACGGCGAGACCTCCACCGAGTACCTGCTCTCCCTGGGAGTCCCCCGGAAACGTATCCTCCAGGTCCAGAACTGCGTGGACGAAAGCCTGTACCTGCGACCCGAGGAGCCGACGCCGCGCCCGAACCCCGAAGAACCCGTGCTTCTGTACGTCGGGCGTCTCGTAGGGAAAAAAGGTTTGGACAGGTTGCTAGAAGCCGCGGGCAGGGTGCGGCGCGAGGGGTACCGGTTCTCGCTCCGGCTGGTCGGCGACGGACCGGCGAGAGCGGAGCTAGAAGGTCTGGCCCGGCGTGTGGGTCTCGACGGCAGCGTTCGCTTCCGCGGCGGGCGTCCGCCGGAAGAGATGCCGGCCGTCTACCGGGCCGCCGACTGCCTCGTTTTCTCCACCCTGCAAGACGTGTGGGGTCTCGTGGTGAACGAGGCCCTGTGGTCGGGGTTGCCCGTGATCTCCTCGGTCTACGCCGGATGCGCGAGGGAGCTTCTACCCGAGGAGAACCTGTTCGACCCGCTGGACCAGGAAGGATTCGCGGCTGAGGTCAGGCGCGCTGTAAGAGGAGAACTGGCTCCCGTGGACACCGGCCGCCTGAAGACCTGCGCCGAGGTTGCCGGGATGATCGTCGAAGATATCGACAGGGTCCTCGAAGAGCGTTGAAAGTCCTAATGGCGCACAACTACTATCGCCAGCCCGGCGGCGAGGATCAGGTCTTCGCCGCGGAGTCCGCGCTTCTCGAAGCCCACGGGCACCGGGTGATCCGCTACACGGTACACAACGACGAGATCGAGGGCATGTCTCCCGCGGCACTCGCCCGCAAGACCGTGTGGAACGGTTCGGTCTACCGTGAGCTACGCGCCCTGATCCGGCGCGAACGACCCCAGGTCGTCCACTTCCACAACACGTTCCCGCTCATCTCTCCCGCGGCTTACCACGCGGCCCGCGCCGAGGGTGTGCCGGTGGTTCAGACGCTGCACAATTATCGCTTGGTTTGTCCAGGAGGAATGCTATTTCGTGATGGGCGCGTGTGCGAGGAGTGCTTTGGAAGACTAGGCTCTTGGGCTGGTGCAATCACTGCTTGTTACCGGAGGAACCGGGCAGCGAGTGGAGTCGTGGCAGCTATGCTCACTACACACCATATCCTACGCACTTGGAGGCATAAGGTTGACGTGTATGTAGCTCTTACTGAGTTCTCCCGAGAGAAGTTTATCCAAGGCGGGTTACCTGCCGAGAAGATCATAGTCAAGCCGAATTTTGTGCACCCTGATCCTGGCGTTGGTGACGGACGCGGCGAATACTTTCTTTTCGTAGGCCGACTGTCACCGGAGAAAGGGATAGATATTCTTCTTTCAGCTTGGGAACTTTTGGGAGGACGCGCCCGGCTCAAAATTGTCGGAGACGGAGTTCTGGCTGGTCAGGTAACTGCAGCCTGCAAGCGAACTCACGGTATCGAGTGGCTAGGGAGGCAGAGAGAAGAGCAAGTTATGTCTCTTATGAAAGGTGCTCAAGCCTTGGTGTTCCCTTCACTGTGGTATGAGGGATTCCCGAGGGTCATTGCAGAGGCTTACGCTTGTGGGCTTCCCGTAATTGCAAGTGACCTTGGCAGTATGTCTTTGCTGGTCGACCATGATCGGACTGGACTTCGTTTCTCTCCCGGAGATCCTGAAAGTCTGTCTGCACAGATCGAGAGGATGATGGAACGTTCGAAGAAATCAAGCGATATGCGGAGGGCAGCTAGAATCAAATTCACCTCCGAGTATACGGCCGAGCAAAATTACCAAACATTGATGAAAATCTACAATGCGGCAATCGGGACAATGTTTGAACTGTAGGGCTACACAGTTGAAACATTGACTCTACTTAGTGCTTTAGTGTACCAATTGGGAACGGAGGTACGAGATATGTGCGACGCTAAGATAATGGACTATTTATCTGGTGCAAAGCTATACGGTGACGATTTCTCCGAACAACAGATCGTCGAGTGGTTCAAAGACGAAGAGGAAGCTTACGCGAATCTCGGATCAAGGGATAGAAGTTCTTATTCTTACGGTTACCATGCGCTTAATCATCTCCACGGATACAGATATTTGCCGGCAGGGCGCTTCGAGCATGTGCTTTCGCTCGGTGGTGCGTATGGGGAAGAATTGGAGCCGATCGCCTCACGTGCGGACTCAATAACTATTGTCGATCCGTCGCAAGCATTTACCGTCAACAAAGTTAATGGCACGCCCGTAAATTACGTTAATCCTAGTCCGAAGGGAACACTTCCTCTTGATGATAGCTCATGCGACCTGATCACCTGCTTTGGCACTCTGCATCACATACCTAATGTTAGCTACGTGTTCGCCGAGCTGGCACGCTGCCTTAGACCAGGAGGTTATATGCTCGTGCGGGAGCCAATAATTTCAATGGGAGATTGGCGCTTTCCGCGCAAAGGCCTTACTAGCAGAGAGCGCGGGATACCTCCGGCGCTATTTGAACAAATAACCTCCACAACGCGCTTAGAGATAGTACGGCAATCCAGATGCGTATTTCCCCTCACGCGCCGTTTGACGCACTTCACTAAGTACTCGGCATTCAATTCCACGCTTCTAGTAAAGTTTGACGCTTTCTTGTCGAGAGCGTTCTCTTTCAACGAACGTTATCATGCGGAGTCCCGATGGCAGAAAGTCAGGCCTAACTCCGTATTCCTTGTCTTGCGCAAACCGGTTAATGCACCTCAGACCTGGGTATAGGAGGTTTGCGTACATCCGCCGCGACTTCGGTGAAAATCGGTCTGACAGGGTACTAAGTTACCGGTTGGGGTTGACGAATGCTGGTCGATGTCTAGCGGCAGGCTAGGAAGAGAGGATGTCGGACGCAAATCGCAGGATGAAGCAAATCGCGGCAAGCGTGCCGGCAGCCGGTAGGTTCTTGTTGGTACCGTACAGGCTCCGGGTGGCTCTAAGATACAGTGGTGGGCCGCTCAAGGAGCGGGTGATATGGCTGTTCAGGGCAAGATAA
>CALMWA010000323.1 GCA_937873125.1 uncultured Actinomycetes bacterium
ATGAGATGTACTCCTTCGCGCCAACTATCGATGTCCGCTCGATGCTGCACGAGCGCCAGCGGACGAGACTGTATATCTCGTTGACTAAGTAAGTCGTATCGCTGAAGGAGGTAGTGAGAGTGGCGCGTATCGAGGGTGTGGACCCGGCTAGAACCGAAAAGCGGATACGGGCGGTGTTGGAGGCGCAGGCGAAGAAGTGGGGCGGGCCTCTCTTGAACCACCTCGTCTACGCCCGGCGTCCAACCATCTTCGGGGGCGCGAGGGCGATGTGGGGCGGATTGGATGCTTCGGGCCTTCTCGCCCCCTCACTCGTCGCGCTCATCAACCGCCGGGTAGCGGCTCTCAACGGCTGCGAGTTCTGACAGGACATAAACGCTGCCGTGAGCAGCGAACTCGGAGTTTCGGAGGAGAAGATCCTGGCCCTCGATAGCTACGCCGATAGCCCCCTCTACGACACGAAGGAGCAGGCGGCGCTACAGTACGCCGATGCCATCACGCTCTCCGACCGCGACGTGGACGACGACCTGTTCGCGCGGGTCCGAACCTTCTTCGGCGACGACGCGCTTGTCGAGCTTACGGCGGTCATCGCGTGGGAGAACTCGTCGAGCAAGTTCAACCGCGCTCTGCGCGTCCCCTCGCAGGGACTCTGGGAGCGGGTCCGAAAAGAGGAAAGGTGAACCGTATGGAAGCTGGTGGAGTGGGTAAGAGAAGCCGCCCGGCGTCGCCGCTGGACGGCCGCTACCTCCACCGCGAGGCCCGACCATCACCACGAGCATCAACACGCGCACCCGCACTAACCATTCCAGCGTGGTGATCGCGGAGCGTAGAGAAGAGGTCGAACGATTGCTGGAACGGACACGAATTTGGGCCGCGAATCGTCCCGGCGTCGTGGCAGCCGGACTCGCCGGCTCGTGGGCGCGGGACGAGGCCCGCATGGACTCCGACGTGGACCTCGTGATCCTCACAACAGAGCCACGTCGCTACCTCGAAGACGAGACGTGGGTTTACGACCTGGGCGGTCTGTGCGTCGTCAAGACTCAGGAGTGGGGACCGATGACCGAGCGACGGTTCGTGCTCTCCTCCGGCCTGGAGGTGGAGGCCGGCATCGCTCCGCCGTCGTGGGCCTCGGCCGAGCCGGTGGACCCCGGCACCCGCGAAGTCCGTGCGGGACGGGTTTATCGTCTTGCACGACCCGGGAGGGTTGCTGGCGCGGCTCGTGGCGGCGTGCCGGGGAGGGCGGAAGCCGCTCCAGGAATAGTTCGAGCGGCGCTGCGAGAGACTTCCCTAACCTGCCCACCCCCGGACGCGAGGTATCTTGAGAACCGCCGATTGCTATAAACTACCCGGTGTGGGGTACGCGGCGTGAACGGGGAACGGCACCTGGCGCCGGCCGCGGCGTGGGTCGTGACTTTCGTGGTGTGCGGTATCGGGGATTGGATGCTCGGGCGCTGGGTGCTGACGCCGCTCTTCGTGGCGGCGTTCTATGGCGGCATGATCGTCATAGACCTCGTCACTTACCCGATACTCTCTTTCTGGCGCGACTGGCTCCGGCGCCGGGGACTCATGGCGTGGTATCTGGTCGAGGTCGTGGGGCTCTGGGGCGGGACGACTCTATTGCTTTTGATACTGGCTCCGTGGTGGCTCGGCTGGCGGTGGGATGGAGCGGCGGCGCTTCAGGTTATCGGCGGCGTACTGGTCGTCGTCTCGGTGGCGGTGGGGGCGTGGGCCTGCCTGAAGATGGGGTGGGCGCGGCTGCTCTTCGCCGGGGCACTGTTCCCGCCCGGCGCCGGGGCCGAGGAGAACAACGTCCCGCAGCGGCTCGTGCTGGAGGGGCCGTACCGTTACGTTCGCAACCCGCTGTACGATACGGACTTCGCGCTCATACTCGGCACCGGGCTACTCTCCCGTAGCTGGTTCGTGATCCTGTTGGCCGTTCTCTACGCGGCCCAACTCGCCCTCCAGTTGCCGCTCGAAGAACGCGAGTTGCGAGCCCGCTTCGGGCGGCCGTACCGGCGCTACTGTCAGCTCGTGCCTCGCTTTATCCCACGTCGGCGGCCGGTGAATGAGCGAGAGGTCAATCTGTAGGAGGGTTCCGGGCCAACACGATCAGGTGATCACACCCCGACTCGAATGGCTCCCCCTCGAACCCGCCGTAAACGCTCTCCACCACAAACCCCGAAAGACGCAGCATCAACTCCAGTTCGGCATGCCCGACGATCCGGATCTCCAGGTCGTGCGCCCGCCGGCTCTCCAACTTCCCCGAAGCGTCATACAGCTCGTAGAATAGTCGCATCTGCATGATCTGCGACGCGGCGTCGTAGCCTGAGACGCTGAAGCGGTCAAGCCGTCCGTCCGGCAGCTCGCGGGTGAAGTCGTGGCGCAGGGTGGGTCCGCCGGGTGGATCCGTCAGCTCCTCCGGCGAGAACGCGGAGACCTCGATACCTAGCAGCCCGCCCGGCTCCAGGTGCTCGCGTGCGTTGCTCAAGAAAGCCAGTGCGTCTTCCACTCCTAGCAGACATAGAAACGAGTTGAAGGCGCAGACCGCGAGCCCGTAGCGCCGCCCGAGCTTCACCTCTCGCATGTCGCCGACGGTCCACTCGACGGCGCTGCACTTCTCGCACCCGCGCGCCACCATCTCCCCGGAGACTTCGACGGCGGTAACGTCGTGACCCTCGCGGGCGAGGGGGATAGCGATGCGTCCGGTGCCCGCGCCCCATTCGACCACGGGACCGGTTTCGCGTTCGGCGAGGGCGAGCCAGAAAGGGAGGTCGTAGTCGTGGGTGTATTCGAGGTCGTAGAGGTCGGCCAGAGGGTCGTATTCGGTCAAGAATTACTCCTTGTACGTGGCGGGGTGGACGCGGATATAATTATCCACGACGGTTCGCCTAGTCGTGGAGGTTACTCTTGGGCACTATCCTGATCATAATCCTCGTCCTGATCGTCGTCGTGCTCGTGATCTACGCTATCTCCGTCTACAACGGGCTGGTGCGACGGCGCAACGAGACGGAGGAATCGTACCGGCAGATAGACGTGCAACTCAAGCGGCGATACGACTTGATCCCGAACCTCCTCGAAGGCGTGAAGAAGTATTTCCGCCAGGAGCAGGAGGTCCTGACCCAGATCACACAGGCCCGCTCGCAGGCGATGCAGCCGCAGTCGCCGGGGCAGCAGGCGCAGTCGGAGGCTCGTCTTAGCGGAGCGATCGGGAACCTGTTCGCGGTGGCGGAGAACTACCCGGAGTTGCGGTCTAACACGGTGATGCTGGACTTCCAGGAGGAGTTGTCTTCGACGGAGAACAAGATCTCCTTCGCCCGCCAGCACTACAATGACTCGGTGCAGAGCTACAACACGAAGATTCAGAGCTTCCCGGCCGTCATCTTCGCCCGCGCGATGGGCTTCACGGAGAAGGAATACTTCGAGGCCGTCGGCCCCGAGCGGGAATCCGTGACGGTCTCTTACGACTGAGGGTTAGATGGACCAGGGCACTTTCCGGGACCGCATAGCCGCCAACCGGCGCAGCAGCCTGCTCCTCATCGCGGGCTTCCTCCTCTTCGTAGTCATCTTCGGTTACGTGATCGGGTACGCCTGGATCGGGGACCCGGTTGGCGCTCTGTTCGGTCTCGCGCTCGCCCTCGTCGTCGGCGTTATCTCCGGCCTCGTCTCCTACTACGGCGGCGCGGGCATAATGCTCGCCGCATCGCGGGCGAAGGAGATCACGCACGACGCCCCCATCCTCTTCAACGTGGTCGAGGAGATGGCAATCGCCTCCGGCCTCCCGATGCCGAAGGTCTACATCATCGACGACTC
>CALMWA010000324.1 GCA_937873125.1 uncultured Actinomycetes bacterium
ACAAGAAGCTCGTGTGGTGTACAGAGCGCGAGGGGCGGGTCATCGATTTCTGGGTGGCGTTCTCCGACGTGATCATCATCGTACGCAGACTCATTCGAGAAGGCTGGATGCGCTACCGTTGGGAAAGCCGACCTACCCGCCGACCTTGACCTATCCGCGCAGCCTCTAAATACTGCTACAAATTGTCTTGGACAAAGCCTGACCCTGCCGTTACGGTTGGAAGCGTAAGGTCCGGGTTGGCGCCGCCGCCAGCGACGTGATTCCGGACTTCGAAATTCTAACGGAGGTTCAGGCAACATGGCGCAAGCACTCAGAACAGAAATGCTAAGGACCGAAAATTGGTCCGTGGAGGCCAGGGAATTAACCCTGCGGGTCGAGGCAGCCGGCTACGGCGGAGTACCCTTGAGGGTCGTATTCCCGGCCGAGGCCCTATCGGGCATCGGAAAGGGAGACCTTCCGGTCGAGACGAATATGAAGATCAAGGCTCCCGGCTACGGTTGGCGCGCCGTCGAAGCCCGGGTCTTTCCCCGAAACGAAGAGAGCGTTCCGGAAGACGCGCTGGACAAGGCGCGGTCGGTGGGGCTGTCGGTCCCCGGCTACGGCAACACGCCCCTGAGCATGACCTTCGCGAGACAGGCGCGCTAACGATGGCCCCGAACACCGAGAACAAACAGGGTCGCCTGACGGTAGAGATGGGCGTTGGGGCGTACCGGGCAACTGGGGCGCGGCCGGAGCGGGGAGCGTTCGCTAGCTTCGCAGATTCCGAAGGCGCGGGCGGTGCGGCTCTGGAGTCGGCATGCGGCATAGGCGTTCTCGTGGAGGCTGGTGCGATCGCCCGGCTACCAGGTGAGTTGCACTACGAGGCAGCGCGCAGGGAGCTCGGGCGCCCCTACGCCGAGGGCTTCGATGGGTCCCCAGCGCCGCGCGGGATATGGTCTCACGGTCCGGGACGAGAGCGGATGGCCGAAGGCTACCGCGACGGACAGGCTCTGTGGGCGGCCGTGAGAGACGGTGTTCCCTCACCCGTACCAGACTTTCCGCCGGCCGGATGGACGCTAGAGACGACTTCGAGTGGTGCATCAGGAGCGCTACAGAGCGCGTAACCCAACACCCGAACACGGTCAGAGAGTCGGGAGCTGTGGCGCCACAACCTGCTCCCGGCTCTCCGCGTTCCGTAAAGGGTTCTTGGCCAGGCGCGTTCAGCTAGGCGCGCACGACGTTCTCGCCCTCGGCCTTGACCTCCACCTTCGGAAGCGGCTTCTGGGCGGGGCCGTTCGCGACCGCACCGTTGGCCGGATCGAAGGCCGAACCGTGGCAGGGGCAACGCAGCATTGGCTGCTCCACCTCGTAGCCGACCTCGCATCCCTTGTGCGTGCATACCGCCTCGTAGGCGGCCCAGCTCTCGTCCTTGAGATGTACCAGGATGGCAGGTTTACCCGTCTCGGATATGGTGAAGGGGAAGGCGAAACCAGGCGGTAAGAAGGCCGCCTGGACTATAGGCGCTCCCGCCCCTACCGCGGGATCGGTGGTGCCGCCGCTGGAAGCTTTTTCCTTCTTGGTCGACTCCTCACTCTGCGCGGATTCTCCTCCACCGCCGCAGGCGGCGAGCACTGAGGCGCTGGCAACGCCGAGCCCGACCGCCGCGCCAAAGCGGATGAACTCCCTCCTGGGTACCCTTTCCTCAGCCACACCGTCCTCCTTCATCAACGGGCTTGTCGCCCTTTCCCACCATACATAGGCTACTTACGCAGGAGATTACGCTGCGGTTTATCCATCCTTTCGAACGGGGCGCGCGTATACTAAAAACAGAGAGTCCGGGCTATTTGGGAGGTACTTGGCGGATGAGGGCTATGGCATGGGTACGCATTCTGACGGGAGCCATCTGGCTCAACGGCGGCCTCGAAAAACTTCTCAACCCGGACTTCCCGCAACAGTTCAAGACCAGCCTGGAAGCCGGCGGCTTCGTCTCTCAGGCGCCGCCCTTCTTCCGGGGGTTCATGCAGAGCACCGTCGTACCCAACGCCGAGCTTTTCGCCCAGGTCACGCGCTTCGTGGAACTGTCGCTCGGGATAGCTCTGATCCTGGGTCTTCTAACGAACCTGGCGGCCATCGGCAGCATAGCCATGAGCGTCAACATCCTGCTCTCCCAGGGAGGCGTCCGGTTCGGAACGGGCCTCGGAGCCCCGGAGTTGCTAACGATCAACGTGGTGATAGCCATGCTTTCGCTGATCATCCTCCTCAGCCCAGCCGCGAAAGCCCTTTCCCTGGACTCCGCGCTGGCCCGCCGGCGCCCCGGCCTCTCACCGCTACTCGTCAACCAGCGCCAACGCCAGAGGACGTGAGCCGCTAGCCGACAGCGTGTCGCGTCCAGACGTTCGGCTCTTCGTAGGTCCCGGAATCCGCCTCCACGTCCATCGAGACCGGGGATAAAGCACCCGGAACCACGTAAGGCCTGCTCTCCGGGAAGCGCAGGCCCGTCCAGTCCTCCCACTCGGAGATTTTGCCCGTGATGAGCATGGACCGCGGCGCCACGCACAGGATCTCCGCTCCAAGCCTTCGGTGGACCCGCAGCCAGGGGTCGAAGGGTAGCCCGTCGGGACGCTCCCACCGCGCATAGCGGTCCATCGGCGTGAGCGGGTAGAGGTGCTTGAGCGTGGGCCTTACCGGCGCGATCAGGGCTCCGAGACCGCTTTCGGCGGCCGCAGCTTTCATCCCTTGAAGAACTACGCGGCTGAGCCCGCGCCCCCCATTCTCGCGCGACACGACCGCAAGAATCGCCGAAACGACGTTCGGGTCGCGGTACTCTTCGGCGTCGCCCATACTCCGCTCCAGCGCTGCGTCCAGGCCCTCGGGCAGTCCTTTGGTGGTTCCATCCCAGTACACCGACACGCTGTTCCCGGCCGCGACTACCTCGCCGCGTTCGCAGACGACTATCTGGAAGGGCGCGAAATCCGTGTACAGCCTCTCCCAGTGGCGGGTGACCACCGCGTCATGGTGTATGAACTCGGGGAACGCAGCGTCGAGAGACCTCGCCCGAGCTTCCAGATCCGGCCTCTCGTCCAGGGTGGAGATCTCGATCCCGTCGGGCAGGCTGGAGATGGGTCTCTCCTCCCGCATTACTCGTGGCGCCTTACAGGAAAGCCGGTACCAGCTCGCCTTTTATGAGGTCGGCGTTGTGCTCGCGCTCGCGCACGACGGCCCAGCTATCGCCCCGGACCATGACCTCGGCGGGGCGCGGGCGAGAGTTATAGTTGGAGGCCATCGAGAACCCGTAAGCTCCGGCGCTCATGACGGCGAGCAGGTCGCCCTCGGCGGCGTCGGGGAGGTCGCGGTCGCGGGCCAGGTAATCGCCGGACTCGCAGACCGGCCCGACGAGGTCTGCGTTCGCCAGAGCGCCGTCCTCGCACGCGGCGCGTACCTCGTGGTGGGCGTCGTAGAGGCTGGGGCGGAGGAGGTCGTTCATGCCCGCGTCAGCGACGATAAAGCTCTTCTCGCCGCTCTTTTTGCGGTAGATCACGCTCGTCAGCAACGCCCCCGCGTTACCGGCGATGTAGCGTCCCATCTCGCACAGTATCTTCGTGCCGCCCGCCGCGAGAGGCTCCAGCGTGGGCCGCACGGCATCCACGAGATCTTTCGCGGTCGGTACGTCTTCGTCCTTGTAGCGGATGCCGAGGCCGCCGCCGATGTTGAAGTACTTGATGTCGAAGCCGCGGCGCTTAAGCTCGTCTACGAGACCGGCGCTCTTCTCGATGGCTTCGGCGTGGGGTCCTATTTTGGTGATCTGGGATCCGATGTGCTGGTGGACCCCGATCAGGTCAACGCACTTGAACTCTTTGATCCTATCCGCCAGAGTCAGCGCTTCGTCCACCGGTATGCCGAACTTATCCCGCTCGCGTCCGGTGGTGATGTGTTCGTGCGTCTCGGCGTCCACGTTCGGGTTGACGCGCAGGGATACGCGGGCCTTCTTGCCGTGCCGGAACGCGTAGCGCTCCAGGTGATCCAACTCCGAAGCCGACTCTACGTTGAAGAGCAGTATCCGCTCCCCGAGCCCGGCCATCAGTTCTTGCTCCGTCTTCCCCACCCCGGCGAAGACGACCTTCTTGGGATCGAACCCCGCCCGCATGACCCGGTATAACTCGCCGCCGGAGACGATGTCCGCCCCGGCCCCGAAGGACGCGAGAGCGCGAAGAATGGCGAGGTTGCCGTTCGCCTTGACCGCGTAGCAGACGAGGTGGTCCAGATCTCCGAAGGCGTCGTCCAGGTCGCGGTAGGCGCGCTCCAGGGCGGCGTGACTGTAGACGTAGGTGGGGGTTCCCGCTCCTTGCGCTATCTCGGCGAGTGGCACGTCCTCGCAGTAGAGGTCGCCCCCCTCATAGTGAAAGTCGTCCAAAACGTACCTCCTCAAGGTTTCGGGGCGTGCTATATTTCTGGCTCCTGCAAGAGAGCCCTGGGGGGAATATATACCGTGTCGGAACCCGGCGCGACTACTGATCAGAATCTCCATCGCGAACCCGCGAACCGGGTTCGGCGCGGCGCTCATCCGCCCCTGCGCCTCAACCCAGTTCTGGAGCGGCAGGGAGCCTATCCGCTCCTGCGCCTCGACGAACGGCGCCAGGAGCTGAGAGAACGCGGCGCCGAACTTTACGACTTCGGGACCGGCGACCCGCGCGAGCCGACGAATGAGAGGATCCGGCAGGCCCTGATAGCCGGCGTCCCGGAGGTAAGCCAGTACCCGAGCGCGTCCGGCAAACCGGAGTTGCGCGAAGCATTCGCCGGCTGGATGCGCCGCCGCCACGGCGTAACACTCGACCCGCAGACCGAGGTCCTGCCGGCCACGGGCTCGAAAGAGGCTATCTTCCACGCGCCGCTGGCCTTCCTGCACCCCTCGCACGAACGGCGCGGCGTCGCCTACGGCACGCCCGGATACCCGGTCTACGAACGTGGGACCCAGTTCGCCGGCGGAGATCCGCTGCCGGTGGAGTTGAGTCGCGAGGACGATTTCCTGCTACCGCTGGAAGCGGTGAACCCGGAGAATACGCGGATACTGTGGATCAACTACCCACACAACCCCACGGGCGCCCCAGCGACCTACGAGTACCTGGAGAAAGTCGCGGAGTTCTGCCGCGAGCACGACATCCTGCTCTTCTCCGACGAGTGCTACAACGACATCTACTCGTCCGAACCCCCGCCCTCCATCCTGGAAGTAACGCGGGAGCGTACCCTGGCATTCTGCTCGCTCAGTAAGCGCAGCGGCATGACCGGCTACCGCTCGGCGATGATGGCGGGCGACCCCGAACTCATAGCCGCCCTCAAGAAACTCCGTCCCTCGATCGGCGTCGCTACCCCGTCCTTCGTACAGCACGCCGCGGCCGCCGCCTGGAGCGACGACCAGCACGTCGAAGAACGCCGCCGCATCTTCGGCGAGAAGCGCGCGCTGTTCGTGGAGTTCTTCGAGCGGACGGATCTGGAGTACCTGCCCACCAACGCGAGCTTCTACCTCTGGGTAATGGTCCCGGAGACGTTCGGCGGAGACGACGAAGCGTACGCGCTGCGGCTCATGGAGGAGGGCATCATCGTGGCGCCGGGACGTTCCTTCGGGGCCGGCGGCGAAGGATACGTGCGGGTCGCACTCGTGCCGGCGCTCGCGGATTGCCGGCGGGCGCTAGAGCGCTGGGAGGCTCTGGCCCGGTAGATCCTCGGCGGCTTCAACCCAGCGCCAGGGCCGCGACGCCCGCGACCATCGCGCTCGCGGCGACGAGGCGTCGGCGGGTGTCGCCCTCGGCGAGCAGGCGCGCCCCCATCGCGGTACCGATTAGGATACTGATCTCACGCGCCCGAGCCACATAGCTGACCGGGCTAAAGACCAGCGCCATCAGGACGAGGATGTACAAGAGCGGAGAGAGCACCGCGACGCCGAGCGCCTCAATCCTGTGCACCCGCCAGATCGCCCGGACCTTCCCCCGGTTACGCACCGCCAGCGGGGTGAGTAAAGCCGTGGTAACCAAGATCGTGGCCCAACTCTGCAGGAGCGGTGGGATCAGGAGCGCGCTGACAGCGTGTTTGTCCCACAACGTGTAGGTGGCGATAAACCCTCCGGTGAGCAAGCCGTAGACCACGGCCCGGCCGAATCCGGCACCCCGGATACTCTCCGGCTCCCTGGTCAACAGAAAGACGCCGACCGCGATCAGGACGACGCCGCAGAGCGCGAGGGCGGAAGGCCCCGCTCCCCGAGCAGCGCGATGGCCGCCGCCGTCGAGAGCAACGGCCCAGTGCCCCGCGAGAGAGGATAGATCAGGGACAGGTCCCCCGTAGCGTATCCTCGCTGCAACAGCAGAAAATACCCGAGGTGCAAAACCCCGCTACCGCACATAAAAAGGATCTCCGCCGGCCCGAAATGCGGCCTCTCATAGAGAACCACAACCACCGCCAGCGGCGCGTAGATGATCGCCGAGAGAGCGCCAAAGAGCCATACGAAAGGAGCGCCCCTATCCTCCACACGCTTGGCGAACAGATTCCAGGTTGCGTGGAAGACGGCCGCCGCGAGCACCAGCGCCCGCGCGAACGACGTCACGAGATCTCCTCTCCGCCAAGGTTGGATCTCAAGGTCCGGGACGATGCGCGGCCAGTATAGCGCCGCTTTATCTTCGTATCTCAAACTCCACGGACACTACCCGCCCTCCTGCTAAACTGGCGTACGTGCTGGAGAATATGCCAGTTTTGAATGACTAGGAGATCTAAGGAGGGCCGCCAGTATGAGAGAGCGGATAGAGGCCGCGTTCGAGGACCGGGGACTGCTGAAGGAGGACGAGTACCGGCAGGCCGTCTTCGACACTATAGAAGCACTTGACTCCGGCGAGTTGCGGGTCGCGGAGAAAAAGAACGGTGGGTGGGAGTCGAACGCCTGGGTTATGAAGGCGATCAACCTGTACTTCGGTGTCGCCGAGATGCATACGATAGCGGCCGGCCCGTTCGAGTACCACGATAAGATCCCGACGAAGAAGAACCTGGCTAACGCGGGCGTGCGCGTCGTGCCGCCGGGCACGGTCCGGTACGGAGCTTTCGTAGAACCGGGCGTGGTCGTGATGCCGGGCTACGTAAACATCGGAGCGTACGTGGGCAGCGGTACGATGGTTGACACGTGGGCGACGGTCGGCTCGGGAGCCCAGATCGGCCGGGACGTGCACCTCTCCGGCGGCGTGGGCATCGGCGGTGTCCTCGAACCGCCGGGCGCGATGCCCGTGGTGATAGAGGACGGAGCCTTTATCGGTTCGCGGGCCGTAGTCGTGGAGGGCGTGCGGGTCGAGGAGCAGGCCGTGCTCGGGGCTAATGTGGTGCTGACGGGCTCGACCCAGATCATCGACGTAACCGGCCCCGAGGAGGTCGTTCACCGGGGCCGCGTCCCGGCCCGCTCCGTTGTCGTCGCTGGAACCCGCGCGAAGGAGTTCCCGGCCGGTTCCTACCAGCTCCAGACCGCGCTCATCATCGGCCAGCGCCGCGAGTCAACCGACCAGAAGACCTCTCTCAACGAGGCCCTGCGAGAGTTCGGGGTGAGCGTTTGAGCAGGGAACAGGATAGAGAGCGGCTCCTCGAGACGCTGCTGTTTTTTCTGGAGCGCCAGAGCGTAACCGGCGACGAGCAGCGCCTGTGCGACGACCTGGAGGCCCGTATCGCGACAGCGCCGGGCTGGGAGATGCGCCGGATCTTGAACAACCTGATCGTGCGCCGCGCGCAGCTGGATGCTTCGCGGCCGAAGATCGCCTTCGCCGGGCACCTGGACACGGTGCCGGAACCAGAGGGCGGCATCGAGGTTCGCATGGAGGGCGACCGGGTCTACGGCCGCGGTTCCTCGGACATGAAGGCCGGTGACGCGGTGATGCTGGCGCTGCTCGAAGACCTGGCCTGGGAGGAGGGCCGGATCGAGCCGATCTTCGTCTTCTACGAGCGGGAGGAAGGCCCGTACGCAGAGAACGGACTCGAAACCGTCTTTAGAGAGGTTCCTTGGGTTCTGGAGGCGGACCTTGCGATAGTGCCGGAGCCGACGGCTGGCGCGCTGGAGGTGGGCTGCGTCGGTACGGCGCAGATAGAAGTGACCTTCCGGGGAAAGCCGGCTCACGCCGCCCGTCCCTGGCAGGGAGAGAACGCCCTGACGAAGGCGGGCGGGTTCCTCTCGGCGCTGCACGAGCGGGCGGCGAACGAGGTTATCGTCGAAGGGTTGCCGTTCTACGAGGTCCTTACGCCGACCACGGCGCGGGGCGGGGCGGCGAAGAACATCGTGCCGGACGAGTTCTGGATCAACGTAAACCACCGTTTCGCTCCGGGCCGGGGCATCGAAGACGTGGAGCGGCTCTTCGACGGGTTGCTGGATGGCAGCGCCTCCTATGAGATCACGGACTTCGCCCCGAGCGGGCCAGTGAACCTGGACAACCCGTTGCTGCGAGAGTTTATGGAGACCGGCCTCGAAGTCCGGCCGAAGCAGGCCTGGACGGACGTGGCCCGCTTCGCCCAGCGCGAGGTTGCAGCGGCCAACTACGGGCCGGGGCTTCCATCGCAGGCCCATCAGGCGGCAGAGTACGCGGAGATTCCGCTGCTCGTGGGGTGCTACGAGCGATTGGTCTCGTTCCTGAAGCATCCCTGAACAAAGCATCCTCTAAGCATCTGCCGGGCTCATGAGTCATAATTGGGGAGCCGGCGAGCCCGGCGGGGAAAGAGAGCGAAGGAAGGGGAACGCATGGCGCAGTCACGAACGGACGACGGCCTGAGCGGGCGTGCCGCCAGGGCGGGAGGCATGACCCGTAGGGACTTTATCAGGGTAAGTGGCGCGGGGCTGGCCGGGGCGGCTCTTCTGGGCAGCGGCACGCTGGCGGGTTGCGGGGGCGGGGGCGGAGAGGGTGGTTCGGGGAGCATCACCTTCGCCTGGGGACCCGAAGAGACCGGGACCTTGCAGAAGATGATCGACAAGTTCAACCGGGAGAACAAAGACGGCATCACCGTAAAGTATCGGGAGATGCCGGCGGACACGGGCCAGTACTTCGACCAGTTGCGGACACAGTTCCAGGCCGGCGGAGGGGGCATAGACGTCGTCGGGGGAGATGTGATCTGGCCGGCGCAATTCGCCGCGCAGGGCTACTACCTGGATCTCTCCGACCGCTTCTCCGAGGACTCGCGCGCCGAGTTCCTGGCCGCGCCGATGGAGGCGAATACCTTCGAGGACAAACCCTACGGAGTACCCTGGTACACCGACTCCGGGATGCTCTATTACCGCAAGGACCTTCTGGAGAAGAGCGGGTTCGACGAGCCGCCGAAGACCTGGAACGAGATGAAGGAGATGGCCAAGAAAGTCCGGCAGGATTCGGGCACGAAGTTCGGCTTCGTGTTCCAGGGTTCAGATTACGAGGGCGGGGTGTGCAACGGCCTCGAGTACATCTGGACGCACGGCGGGAACGTCCTGGACCCGGAAGATCCCTCGAAAGTCATCGTGGACAGCCCCGAGTCGGTGGCGGGCCTCACGACGCAGCGTAGCACCGTCACGGACGGCACCGCCCCGCAGGCCGTCTCCAACTATACGGAGCAGGAATCTCAGACGACTTTCCTGCGCGGCGACGCCGTCTTCATGCGGAACTGGCCCTACATATACGGTTTGGCGGCCAACGAAGAAGAGTCGGAAGTGAGGCAGGAGCAGATCGGGGTATCCGCCCTGCCGGTCGGCAAGGAAGGAGATCAGACCTTCAGCGCGCTCGGCGGGTGGAACTTCTCCATCAACGCCAACTCGGAGAACCCGGACGCCGCCTGGGCTTTTATCCAGTTCATGGTGGACCCCGAGCAACAGAAGACGCTGGCGCTAAAGACCGCGAGGATTCCGACCCGCAAGAGCATGCTGGAGGACAAGGAGATTCTGGACGCCGTGCCGGTCATCGCTCTGGGCAAGGAAGCCATCTCCAGGACGCGCCCGCGACCGGTCTCTCCGTACTACTCGGACATGTCCCTCAAGCTGGCCGACCAGTTCAACGCCTCGCTAAAGGGCGAGACGCAGCCGCAGCAGGCCGTCAATACGCTCGACCGGGAGTTGAAGGAGATCGTCGAGCAGGGTGAGAGTCAGAGCTAACCACCGTTGGCGCCGCGTGCGTCCCCGCTACTTCCGCTAGAGGTCGGGGTCCTGGAGCGACGGCGCGGGGGGTGTACGGAGGCGGGCGCGGAAGAAATCGAAGAAGACGCGCAGGATGGCGAGGGTCGGCACGGCGAAGATAATGCCGGCCAGTCCGGCGAGTTGTCCGCCCCCAACCACGGCGAGCAGGACGAAGATCGGGTGTACGTGCAGCGCCTGGCCCTGGACGCGCGGGGTCAGGAAGTTGCCCTCGAACTGTTGAATCAGGATGTAGGCGATCACCGTGAGGACGGCGGTCGTCGTGTTGCTCTCGAAGGTCGATGACCCGAAGGTGAGCGCGACGATAATCGCCGGTATCGCGCCGAGGAACGGGCCGAGGTACGGGATGATCGCCGTTATGGAGACCCACACGCCGAGCAGAATAGCGTAAGGCACTCCCAGAATCTGGAGCGCCAGGGTGGCGAGCACGCCCTGGACCACGACCACGAAGAGTAGTCCGCCGAGATAACGTGAGAGCGAGAAACCGAAAGCGTCCCAGAGCTCGCGGGCGTCGCGCCGGTAGTGGACGGGCGCCGCCTTCAGGTAGGCTGCCTTCACCTTCCGCACGTCCACCAGCAGGTAGACGGCCACGAACAGTATGCCGAAGAGCGTGATGCCGAAGTTGAACGCCCCGGAGATAAAGCCGACCAGACCTCCGAGAATGCCTTGAATCACCTGCTGGGCGCGCTCGAAGAGGTCTCTCACCAGACCTTCCATAAAGCGCTCCGAGGGAATCAGCAATACGTCGCGCTCGCGGAGCGGTTGGATCATGTCGAGCAAGAACCTGTTGACGTCGTTGGCGATGGTCGGCACGATGAGGATGAAGTTTCCGAGCTGCCGCAAGAGCGACGGCACGAGAAAGACGAGAGCGAGCGCCACCAGCCCGATCAAGGCGAGGAACGTGATCAAGATCGCGAGCCCTCTGGGCATCACACGCGAGAGAGCCCGCACGGGAAAGGAAAGCACTATAGCCAGCGCCATACCCCCGAAAGCGACGATGGGTATGATCGGGGCCGCGTAGATCATCAACGCGAATACCGCGACGATAACCCCGACGACGAGTGCCAGCACCCGCGAAGATATGAATATGGGCGTAGGTGTGGGCGCGGTCCCCGGCCGGTGAGCCCGGTCTCTGGCCCGCTTCCTGGCCTTTGCATTCGCTGGCTTACCCGGCTTCTTCATCACCCCCGGCCTTCTCAATGCGCGGCTTCTCCACCGCACACCACATTCTAAGCCGAAATCGTCATACACGCCGGGAAGCCGGCGCGCTCGGTCAGAGGCCGGTCTTCAGGCTCGTGGCGGCAGCCGGTCCACGAGCCAAAGTATCAGATCGAAGTCCGGCCGGGAGTGCGTCAGGCGCTCTCCCCCGGCGCTGAAGTTCGCCACGGAGACGCCATCTGGATAGATCTCGATCCAATCCGACAGCCCCGATTCGACGACGCTCGTGAGCCGGCTACACACGGTCAGAGCCGGCTGAAGACGTGCATACTCGCAGTCCAGTTGCGCGGGCGGAACGTTGAGGACTTCCACTTCCGGACGCATTATCCGCAAGGCCCTGGAGATAGCGTCCCGGTACGCGCCGGGATCGTTCGCCACCAGCACACGCGGCCGGACGCCCGCATTTCGGGACGGGGAAGGTTCGGTTGTCGCTATCGAGAGCATCCCACACACGTTACGCCGTGGAATGAGCATCCGCATCCACGTTTATGTATAGATTTGGGCGGCTCGCCGTCTAATCTATCTCCACGAGATCGTGGCGGGCGGCGAAGAGTAACGCCTGAAGCCTCGAAGAGACTTCCAGCTTCCTAAGGATGTTGACCATGTGAGTCCGAACGGTCCCGATACCGACGTGGAGCCTATCGGCGATCTCACGGTCCCCGAGCCCTTCGGCCAAAGCCTGGAGAACTTCGCGCTCGCGCTGGGTGAGGCTCTCGATCATGAGCTGGGCCTCGTGTTCTTTCTGTCGCCGGCGGCCGGTGAACCGCATCGCCTCCACCACCTCGGCGGGCGAGAGGAGTTGCTCTCCGGCGTGCAGGCGGCGCGCGGTGTCCACGATCTCGCGGATCTCGGCCGATTTGTGCATGACGCCCGCCGCCCCCGCTTCGATGGCCGGCGCGAGCTGCTCCCGCTCCGTAGAGGAGGTCAGGACGAGCGCAAGAACCGCTGGATTGGACTCTCGGAGGATCTCCACGATCTCCGTGCCGGAACCGTCCGGGAGGTCGAGGTCCAGCACCGCGAGGTCCACGTTCGAACCCCCATCGTTTAGCTCTGCAAGCCTCTCTCGCGTCTCGGCGACGGATCCGGCACGCGCCACTACCGTGAGGTCCGGCTCCTGCTCGAACATAAAGGCCAGCGGTTGAAGGAAGGAGGCGTGATCGTCCACGAGCATCACCCGGATCACGTCTGGTCGTCCTCCGCGATCTCCAGCTCGAACGCGAACACGGAGCCTTCTCCGAGTTTGGACCGTACCTCCAACTCCCCGCCGTGAGAGCTGACGATGCGCCGGCTGAGGTACAGCCCCAGACCCACCCCGGCGACCTTCTTGCCGGCGGCGTCCCGGCCCCGGCCGAACTTCTCCAAGATGCGTCCGATGTCGCGCGGGGCTATGCCGGGTCCTTTGTCCGCAACTTCCAGGCGCACGCACCCCCCACGCCCCGGCAACGCCCGCAGCTCTATTGGCGTGCCATCCGGCGAGTACTTGGACGCGTTGGAGAGCAGATTTCTCAACACCTGCCCGATACGGTCGGCGTCCGCCCGGACTACCCCGTCGGTCTCGCGGAGCACGATGAGCTCGTGTCCTCCGGGGAGCGTCCGGGCGAAGGCGGCGGCCTCCGAGAGAATAGTGTCGATGGAAACCGGACGCGGCTGTACGGCGAAGTCCTCGCGCTCGCCCGCGGCGGCGGCCCGCACGTCGGCGATGAGGGCGTTCAGGGCGGCGGTCTCGCTCCGGATCGCCGCCAGCGCGGAAGCACGGGTCTCAGGGTCCAGATCTCTCGCAGTCAGCATATCAGCGTTACCCCGAATCGCCGCGAGCGGTGTCCCAAGCTCGTGGGCGACCATCGCGCTGAAATCGGCCTTCATCACCGACAACTCCTCCAGCCGCCGGTTCCGTTCCTCCTCGGCGGCCAGCAGCGCCGCCCGCTCGGAGCCGATGCGCCAGAGCTCGATGATCCCCCCCACGACCACGACCACGGTTAGGACGAGGCGCAGGAACTCCGCTGTCGTGAGCACCGATCCCGTGTAACCCGAGGGCCAGAAGACCTCGTGCAACTGAGCGCCCGCGAGCAGCACTACGGCCGGCAGCAGCCACCACCAGGGTGCTCTCCATCCTCCATTACCACCGCCCTCCCGGACACGCAAGATGCCTCCGGCCACGGCCGACGCAGCCAGAACGAACGGTATCGGGTAGAAGATCCAGTTCCAGACGGTTAGCCATTCCAGGGGCGATCCGGCACCCAGGGTATCCACCGCGCTTTCGAGGTGGGTCAGCGCCGGCATCAAGTCCTCATCCTTCAATACCTCGAAGATATAGAAGTACACGGCCATCGGAAGCCCGGCCAGAATTACCGCCACGATCAGGCTCCAGAGCCGGGGTGGTGTGCGCGGGACCAGCCCGATCGCGAAGAGCGCGCACGCCAGGATCTGGGCGACCAGAGCCTCGTAGAGTGACTCATTGAGTTCGGCCGGTTCATTCTGGATCTGGGGTTCAAGGTAGCCAAATACCAGGTGTCCCAGGCCCAGCACCACCAGACCGGACGCCACCCAACGCAGGCGCCAGCCCTCGTTCTCCGCGAAGAACAGAACGAGCACCAGCGCGCCGAAGAACCGGCCCAACGCCGACGCGGTCTCTTCGCCGCCCGCGAGCTTTGAGTCCATTTCCATCGCGAAACCCGTCCAACTGGTGAACAGGTTCAGGATCAGCCACCCGATTATGATCCCGGCTAGCCCGACGGCCAGAGCCGTCTGCCGCCCGAAGGTCCGCGGCTCAGTCTTCGTTTGAGAAACCTGGAGGCGATGTTCCAGCATCCTTCCTCCTCACCGTATCCGACGGTATATACGGCTCATTGTGACGTTTGGATCCAATCTTCGCTACCCCCTACCCCCCAGCTGCGACGCTCGCGGGAAGCTCCTCCTTGAGCGCCCGGATGTGATCCGGCCCTATTCCGCAACATCCCCCGATTACCCGCGCACCCAGGTCTAGCCACTCCCGCGCCCTCCGGGCAAAGTCTTCCGGCGAGATCATGTCCGTGAACTGCCAGTTGGGCATGACGAATTTCCCCGCGTGCGGATATGCCCCGACCGGCCCCTCCCAGCCCGCCACCACTTCGCGTAGCGCCGGTCCGGCGTCCTCCACGAGCGTGTGCATCACGCTCACCAGCGAGACCCCGTGCAACGGTGTCTCGGCCAACGCCTCCGCGAGCGTGTGTCCCTCGTCCCAGAGCACGACCGTCCCATCAGCAGCCCTCTTGCAACTGAAGCCGACCCAGACCGGCAAACCCGTCGAAACCGCCGCCTCGACCGCGTAGCGCGTCTGCGCGAGGTCGCGCATCATCTCCAGGGCGATGAGGTCCACGCCGGCCCCGGCGAGCACTTCGGCCTGTTCCCGGTAGTTGGCGCGAGCAGTCTTCTCCGGTGGCTCCCGACTGTCGTTGTTGTGGGCAGAGAACGTCGAGATGGAGCCAGCAATGTAAACCGGAGACTCCGCCGCGCTCTCCCGCGCCTGCTTCGCAAGCTCCACGGCGAGCGTGTTCAGCTCCCGGAAACGCTCCCCCATGCCCGCTGGCTCCAGGACGTGGCGGGCCGTCGGGAAGGTGTTGGTGATAATAACGTCCGCGCCCGCTCGGATGTAATCCCCGTGGACCTCTCGCACGGTCTCCGGGTGCGTCACGAGGGCAGCGGCGCACCATGCCGCCTCGTCCATCGGCACCCCACGCTTCTCCAGCTCCGTCCCTGTCGCCCCATCCAGGACGATGACATCGCCCCGCTCTATCCGCGCCTCTAGCTCGGACAACCTTTGCCTCCCTTATGGAGTTGCTTCACGATAACAGACTTGCTCCCGCGGAGACCAGATACTGGACACCGCCCCGCCGGGCCGACTCTAGCGTCCCCTCGCCGAGCGGAACGGGTTTCGCCCCGTAGCGAGTTCCCACCTCTGCAACGAACACCTCTATTACCTCCTCGATAGAGGCCCCGCACCCGGCTCGATGCAGGCTGCCGACGGTATCGGACCGAAAGGGAAGCCGCATAGCGCCGTAGACGCCTTCGAGAACCCGCGCCAACTCCCCTTCTCCGTAGACCAAGACGATCCCGCCGACGCTCGTCGCCCGGTTTGTCAGGCGCTGCGCGATGCCGACGACCTTCATGCCGTCTTCGTAGCCTCCGACCCGGAGGCTGTGGTCTCCGGGGCAGAACTCGTCGCGTACCTCCCCGACCTCCGCGGTCACCCCCAGCCGTTCAAACACCCCGAGCGCCAGGCTAGCGGCCTCGTCGTACCGCTCCTGTATACCGTTGCGGGACCCTCCGGACTCCGCGGGACGGATAATAGAAAACCCAAACGTCCCGGAATCGGCGGCGGTTGCTCCACCACCGGCGCCCCGTACCAACACCGGGTAGCCCAGGCCGTCGGCGAACCGAACCGCGTCATCGAAGCCGGGGCGGAACGTATCCCGGCGCGTAACCCCGACGTGCCGGATGGAAGGAGTAATGGAGATGGTTGGGGGGCGCGCCCCGGAGGAGACCTCCTCGAAGACGGCCCGCTGATAACCGTACGCCGTGGAGACGTCCTCGAACTTTCCGGGCATGAGCAACTCCATTGCGCCTCTCCTCCTAGCCGTGATGCCTGGCCTCCAGATTCTAGCAGCGCAAAGACCGGGGCGGACCTTAGTGGTCCGCCCCGGCCCTATACCATTTAGTTGCTTCTAGCACGAGAGCTAACGCGAGAGCTAACGCGGAGAGCCGCTCAGTCCCGAGACTCGAAGACCAGCCAGGAACCCTTGATGCCTCTCTCCTTCGCGTAGTTGCCCCGGTGGGCGGGGATCGCCTTGACCAGACAATCTCCTTCGCTGGCGAACTTCTCCAGCGCCTGGGCAACCTCCTCAGAATGCGCCACGAAGACGACCTGGTGCTCTTTCGTGATCTCTCCGAGAGAGTCCCGCCGCGACTCCTCTTCATTTATGGACTCGACCAGAAGTTTCTCGCGCTCCGCGGCGGCGGCCCACAACTCGTCCCTGTTGGCCTCAGCCTCCATATGGCGGGCGGCGTCTTGCCGGCGCCACTCCTCAATGTGCTCCTCGATCCGATGAACGACCCTCTCGATCATGGACGTACGCTGTTCACTCATTAGTCTTCTCCTTTGGTCCAGGTCAGGCACTGGTGGTTCCGGCTCCCGTTCCGGCTCCCGAGACGCTACGCTCGCGGCGGCCACGGAACGCGGTTCCTGCGGATCCGGGAACGCCCACGGCCGGCAGCACCCAGCGGTCGAGGCCCCAATACCCGGCAATACGCCAGGCCAGTACGATCCAGGTCGCCAGGATGAACATGAGTGGGTTGGCCCCCGCCGTGCCGGCGAAGATAAAGCTCGCGTTCATGAAACCGCCGAAGAACGCGGCGATGCCGGTGAAGAGGCCGAAGATCAGGCCGAGCCCGACCGCGATCTCGCCGAAGACCACGAGATAGGAGAACAACGTGGCGTTCGGGATCACGACGCTCTCCAGGAAACCCGCGTACCACTGAGTAACCTGGGGATGCTCACCGGCAGTCTGGGCTATTGCCCCCTGCGCGAAGTCCTTGACGGCGCCACCGGCGCCCTCGCCGATCCAGCCGCCCCCCGTGACCTTGCCCCATCCGGCCAGCAGCCACAGCACGCCGAGGTAGACTCGGACGATCAGCCACACCGGGGCCATCCGCGTGTCGGCAAACAAGAACCGGGCTATGTTCGGTTCCGGTATCTGGGACTCTCTCGTGTCGGTCACAGCGCTCACAACTGCTCCTTTCTGTTGGACGGCGGCACACCTGCCGCGAACCGCCGTCGATGCTGCCTCAGTGCTGAGGCGCTCCCCTGTGGGTCTCCGGCGGGCGGCCCTCCAGGTTCTTGCGTCCGTCGAAGTAACCTCCGACGAGCGGGCCGACCAGGCAGAAGTTAAAGACCCCCGCCGCGAGCGGCGCCAGGCCGATGATCCCGACCACGATCCCCGCGGTCCCGCCGATCACGATACCGAACGTTATCAGCGCCAGTCCCGCAACCGCCCGGATCACCCTTCCAACGGGCTGCGACATGAACCTCGCGAATGCCATGTTTCTCACCTCCTTGAGGCGGTCTCTATCCTTGTCTTCAATGTAACCTCGGAAGTAGCAAGCGCCTTGAGCAGGATGCACCATTTGACTAATCAGGATTGACTAAATACGCCTGAAACCCGTTGTTGGGGCCGCCACGCAGGGCCATAATCAAGCTACACAAAGGAGGACAGCCATGAGAGAGCAAGTTCGCGATAACCTCCTGACCCTCCGGGAAGACGCCCTGATCTGGGAGCGGGCCTTTACCGTGAACCCGCTCGTGGTCGTCGGCACCCGGGAGCCTGACGGCGGCTTCGACCTCGCCCCGAAGCACATGGCGTTCCCGCTGGGCTGGGGAAACTTCTTCGGGTTCGTCTGCACGCCACGCCATCGCACCTACCACAACGTTCGCCGGGAAGGCGTCTTCACCGTCACCTACCCCCGCCCAACGCAGGTGGTCCTAGCGAGCCTCGCCGCCACCCCGCGGGAGGACGGCGGGCGCAAGCCGTCGCTGGCCGCGCTGAATACCTTCCCGGCCAGCGGGGTGGACGGGGTGTTCCTGGAGGACGGCTACCTGTTTTTGGAGTGCGCGCTCGACCGCATCGTGGACGATTTCGGGGACAATAGCCTGATCTCCGGCCGCATCCTCACAGCTCACGTGGACCACGATTACCTCCGCGACGCGGAGACGGACGACCACGACCTCATTCACGCTCCTCCACTCCTCGCCTACCTGAGCCCCGGACGCTACGCCCCCGTCTCGGAGAGCTACTCCTTCCCCTTCCCCGCCGGCTTCATGAGGTAAGACCCCGATGAAAAACGCCCAGTCCCTGCTCGACCACCTCCGCGAAAACCGGCGGGAGATGGTCCGATTCCTGGAGAACCTCGCCTTCGCGGAATCCCCATCCTCGGAGCCGGAGTCGCAGGATAGAGTGCTCAGCATACTCTCCAGCGCACTCACCAGTATCGGCTACAAGTCGTGGCGTGTCCGAGGGCGGAACTCCGGAGGCCACCTCTACGCAAGGCCTCGCAGGCGGATGCGTCAGCGCCCAGTTCAGCTCCTGATCGGGCATTGCGACACCGTCTGGCCGCTCGGGACGCTGGAGGAGATGCCGGTCGGGGTCACAGACGGAGTGATCCGCGGCCCCGGCGTCTACGACATGAAGGGCGGGCTGACCCAGATGGTATTCGCCCTGAAGGTGCTCCGGGAATTGGAGATCGAACCATCCGTAACGCCGGCGGTCTTCATCAACTCGGACGAGGAGGTGGGCAGCCGCGACTCCACCCGCCACATCCGGCGGCTGGCGCGCGCCGCCGAACGCGCGTTCGTGCTCGAACCCTCACTGGGCCCCAAAGGAAAACTCAAGACGGCCCGCAAGAGTGTAGGATGTTTCTCGGTCGTGGTCGAGGGGATAGCCGCCCACGCCGGCCTCGACCCCGAGCATGGGGCGAGCGCGATCCTGGAACTTTCCTACCTCATACAGACTCTGTTCTCTCTCAACGACCCGGAGCGGGGAACGACGGTGAACGTGGGCACCATCGAGGGCGGACTCGGCCCCAACGTCGTAGCGCCGGAGTGCAGCGCCGTGGTTGACATCCGGGTGCGGAGCCACGAAGACGCCCGCCGGGTCGAGGATGCCATAAGAAGCATCGAGCCGGTAACGCCGGTGGTGAAGCTCAGGATTGAGGGCAGTTTCGGCCGTCCCCCGATGGAACGCACGCCCCGCAACCGCCTCCTCTGGGAGCCGGCCCGCAGGCTCGGGGCGGAGATCGGCCTCGCGCTCGAAGAAGCCGAAGCCGGTGGGGCTTCGGACGGCAACACCACGAGCCAGTACACCGCGACCCTGGACGGTCTCGGAGCTGTAGGCGACGGGGCGCACTCACGCCACGAACTCGTCTACGCGGAGAAGATGGTGGAGCGGGCCGCCCTCCTGGCCCTGCTCCTGATGGAGCCATCCCGGTACGCAGAGAGGAGCGCGCCATGAAACCGAGGTACTTTTTCACATCCCTTACCAGGATCTCCGATCTGCCCGAGACCCTGTTCTCTGCGGAGCCTCTACCCCGGCGGGAATGGGAGACGGGCGATTACGTCGTTGGGAAGGTGATCTCCCCGCCGAGCCGGCTATCGGGGATCGAGCTCTCCAGCGGGCGCATGGTAGAGGTGACGGAGGGAGACTTGGTCGTCGGTGCGTTCGGGGTGCGTTACGCGACCCTCGAAGCTGTCGGCGGCTGGCAGAACATCGGCGCCGAGCGGCAGATGGAGGCGCTGACCGGCGCGGGACTCTTCGGCAAGGCCACCTCGCGCTCCGCCATGCTCCCCTCGTTGATCGCCCTCTCCTACAACGGACACGTCGTCGTGAATGGTGGAAAAGCTACGATGCGAGACTTCGTCATCCCGACTCTACAGCGCGGCTTCGACCTACCGGTGGTTCTGCTCGTTGGGACCTCCATGTCGGCGGGCAAGACGACGTCGGCGAAGGTGATCATACGCCTCCTGCGGCAGGAGGGGCTGGCGGTCGTCGGGGCGAAACTGACCGGTGCGGGGCGCTACCGTGACATCCTCTCTATGCAGGATGCCGGGGCCGAGCACATCTTCGACTTCGTGGACGCCGGCCTCCCCTCGACCGTGGTATCCGCTAGAGAGTACAAGAAATCCCTGCGAAACTTACTCGCGCGCATGGCCTCTGTGGGTGGTGACGTGGTCGTGGCCGAGGTGGGAGCTTCCCCCCCTGGAGCCCTACAACGGCGCGACGGCTATCGAGGAGATCGGCGCGAACGTGCGATGCACCGTGCTCTCCGCCTCCGACCCCTACGCCGTGACCGGCGTGATGTCGGCCTTCCAGAACCGTCCGGACCTCGTGACCGGGCTCGCCACGAGCACGGACGCGGGGATCGAGCTTATCGAGAAGCTCTCCGGCATTCCGGCCCTGAACGTACTCGACCGAGGCTCCCTGCCGAAGCTAAGGAATGTCTTGAGGACTTCTCTGGGACTCTGACCACTTCTTCCCTCGCCGCGAGAGCCTGTACAGTACGAAGCCCGTAACGGCCGCCGCGACGGACAATAGCACCATAGTCTCCGGGATGTTCCGGGTGATACCCTCGATCCACTGCTGGGCCGCAAGCGCCAGGTCCTCGGCGCCCCCGGCAGCGTATAGGCCGCCGAGAGCGGAAGTCCCTTCGTAGACGATGAAGGCGATGCCGAGCAGCACGAACATGGTCCCGGAGATGAGGTTGGTCGTGTGGAAGCGGAGCCCCGCGACGCCAACCTCCCGGCCCCTGAGCCAGCGACGTTTTCCGAGATCGAGACGCCCCCAGAGCAGGGCCATCAGGAAGAGCGGCGCGGCCATCCCGGCAGCGTAGACGGCGAGTAGCGCGGCGCCTTGCAGGGCTTCGCCGGACGAGGCTGCGACGGTCAGGACGGCGCCCAGGATCGGGCCGGAGCAGAAACCCGCAAACCCGTAGATAGCCCCGAGCGCGAAGACGGCGCCCGCGGAATCTCCCCGTATCCTGCCCCGCAGCCGCTCCAGCGGCCCGACCGTAAAACCGCGGCCAAAAGTTTGCATGACGCCAAACGCGATAAGTAGGCTCCCGGAGAGCGTGATGAGCAAACTCCGCTGCCCGTAGAAAAGCGCGCTGACCGCCGATATCCCCATCCCAAGCGGCACGAGCGTCGCTGCAAGCCCCAGGTAGAACACACCGGTCTTCTTGACCAGTTCTCCCCCGCCCCCAAAGGCGTAAGCGAAGAACGCCGGCAGTAGGAGGGCGCTGCACGGGCTGAGGAGCGAGAGGACCCCTCCGAGAAACGCAGCTAGATAGGAGATCTCCAACAAGCTAGGAGCTTCCTTCGGCCTTTCGCCGTTCCTCTTCTATCACCTGCTCGAAAGTCTTTAGCGGCTGCAGCCCGATGAGCGCCCGGCCGTTCACGAAGAATGCCGGCGTTCCCGAGATGCCGCGCTGCTGTCCCTCCTCGAAGTCCGACTGCACGGCCTCCTGAAACTTGCCACTCTGAAAGCTCTTCTGGAACTTCTTCACGTCGAGCCCCGCATCACGCGCCAGACCCATCAGGTTTTCGTCGCTGAAGCCACCGCTGTTGGCCGAGGACTGGTTTTCGTAAAGCAGGTCGTGATACTCCCAGAATTTCCCCTGCTCCTGCGCGGCTCGAGCCGCCAGCGCCGTATTCACCGACTCCTGTCCCTGGTACGGGAAGTCCCGCCACTCTATGCGGAGCACCCCGCTCTCCACGTACTTCTTCATCAACTCCGGTTTCACCTCACGGGCGAACTTGCCGCAGTAAGGTCACTGATAGTCCGAGTACTCGACCATCACGACCGGTGCGTCCTTCTCGCCGAGCGCCGGATGCTCCAGCTTGCCGGAAACGGGCTCCGACTTCTTCTCCGCAACCTGCTTCTCCGCGCCCTGATCCCGTGGTTGCTTCGACGGTTGTTCCTTCTCGGCGGACGGCGGGCTCTGTGCCTGCGCGCAGCCGGCGACGAGCAGAACGAGGAGAGCGAGTAACAAGACCTGCGGCAACGCCGTTGCGAGCGTGCGTGGCCCTTTTCTGATGGGATTTCTGGTATTGGTCGGCAAGCTACCTCCTTCGGGGCGTGTCCCGGAACTTACGCACGGGTGATGCTCCTGGATCATACCCCGTCTCCGGGGCAACCTGACGAGGTAGCCCGAAGGAGGACCTGAGCTACAGAGATTCCAGCGCCCGCGTCAACCGCTCCCGCACGTCGTCAGCGATGGGCGCAAGATCCGGGTTCTGAACGACGCCGAGCATGGCGTGCGGCTCGACCGCCGAGACGACGCTACCCGTGCCGCTCTCGTCCGCGTAGACGATGACGTTGCAGGGCAACAGTAGCCCCAACTCCAGTTCCGCGTCCAGCGCCTGCTTCGCCAGCGGCGGGTTGCAGGCGCCGAGAATGACGTAGGGCCGGAAGTCCGCGTCGAGCTTCTCCTTGAGTGTGGACTTCACGTCTATCGTGCTCAGGATGCCGAAGCCTTCTTCTTTCAAGGCTCCAGTAACCTTCTCGACCGCCGCGTCGTACGACACGTCTTCCAAATGGGTCCGAAGACTGTAAGTGCCCTGTTGTTGTACCTGACTCATCGTTTCCTCCTGGCTCTCTTTTACTTCATGTTTTCTTTGAGGGCTTCGGCGAGGTGATAGACAGGATCCAGCTTCTTGGGGTTTTCGAGGTCCATGTAGCGGGTGAACTCTTCTTCGGAGGCGAAGTTCATCTTCTCGTTGTCGCGCTTCTCGTCGCCGAGCGTGGAGCGACTCCGGCCCTTGTAGTCGTGTCCCGGATAGACGAGCAGATCGTCCGGCAGGGCGCGGTACGTGTGATAGAGCGTGTGGTACTGGCGGGTTGCGTTGCCGTTCAGAAGATCCGTGCGTCCGCAGGAGCCGATCAGGAGCGCGTCCGCCGTGAGGATTCTGCCCGGCAACAAGACCGAGACGAGATCCTTGGCGTGACCCGGCGTGTGCAGGAACTTTAGCGGCAACTCGCCAAGATGCAGCCGGTCCCCGTCCTCGACCCGGATGTCCACACTCCGGGAGGGCGCCTCTTCGTGCATGACCACCTTCGCCACGGTCTTCGACTTGAGATCTCTGGTGCCGGAGACGTGATCCGCGTGAGTATGCGTGTCTATTATGTAAGCGGGCCTCAAACCGTGCCTGAATATGGCGTCCAGCATCGGCTCCACCATCTCGAGCTCCGGGTCCACCACCGCCGCGAGCTTCGTCTCCGGGTCGGCGATCAGATACCCCAGACACCCCCGCGGCACCCGGAACTGCTCGAATATGTAGCCGGGACCCTCATCCGCCCGCAACTCTGAACTCATCTCCAACTCTCCAGCCCTAGCCCTCGCGTCAGTTATCATCTTGCAGCCTCCTCACACTCCGAACAACCCCATTCAACCCCTGACAAGCTCTCCATGCCATGCCTCCAAACCTCCCTTCATGTTCGACACCCCGCGATACCCCATCCCCATGAGACGCTTCACCACCTGAGCGCTGCGCCTTCCGCTCTGGCAATACACTACTACCTCCCGCCCCGCCAACCCCTGCGGCATAACCTCCCCGAACTTGCTCAACGGCGCATGCACCGCCCCGGAGATACGACCCTCCCGCCACTCCTCCAACTCCCGCACATCCACCAGCAACACCCCGCCGCTATTCATCCGCTCTCGTACCTCGTCAACCCCGATACTCGGAACCTTCATAAACACCTCCACAAGTTTTAATCACTATATTACCAAATGGTATATTAGCGTAGTGTGGTGTCAAGGAGAGTTTGGCGGCGGTGCTAAACTATTACCGTATGTACATTTAATATCTTGTTTGGAGGTTACGGATGCCGCAATATCGCAGGGAGAACTTGAGTGACGAAGCTTTCGAGATGCTGGGAGAGCGGTTTCGGGCGCTCGCGGAGCCGATGCGGCTCCGTTTGATCTACGCTCTGATGGAAGGAGAGAGGACCGTATCGGAGCTCGTTGAGGAGACCGGTGGCTTGCAGGCCAATATCTCCAAGCACCTGAAGCTGTTGCTCGACGTGGGAGTCGTAGGACGAAGGAAACAGGGCCTGAACGCCTACTACAGGATATCCGATCCGACCATCTTCGAGCTGTGCGACCTGGTATGCGGCTCAATCCAGGACCAACTGGAGTCGAACCTCGATCGGTTCTCGAAGACCTCCTAGAAAAACGCGCCCCGGTTCTCGAACAGGATGAACGCGCCCATCAAGACCAGGAAATGGCGAACCCTTTTCGGAGCGCTCCGCCGGGAATGAAGCGGACCAGGTAGCTCCCTCCGACGCTGCCCGCTATCGCGGCGGCGGTAAAGACCGCCAGTCGCGCCCCTAGATACGTCCCGCCCATCGCGACCGACCCGAAGATCGCCGCGACCCGCAAGTTTACGTTGCCAACCCTCCAGTGCCCGACCGCCCCAAACAGACTCGTCACCCCGACCACCGCGAGGCTCATGACGATAGCCTCCTTCACGCCGAAACCCAACGCGTACACCAAGACCGGCACCGTGAAGATAGACCCACCACCCCCCAGAAGCCCAAGCGAGAGGCCGATCACAACCACCATCAATAACCCCAAAACCATAAATCCTACTCCGCTCCAGCTGACCTCACTTCTTACAATATCGTATAACTAAACTACTAATTGGTCAATTGAGAATATTTCTATCAGAGAATTTTGCACAAAAGGTGCCCTCGAGCAAGCTAGGACATGAACCCTGTGACACCGGGGTGCCGCGAGGGTGGCGGGTCTCGCTGGGATTTCGATGAGACTCGGAGCCTGACGCCAGTAGGACGCGGTGAGTCGGCATGATGGTGAAGGATGACCCGCATGATTCGTGAAGCGCGGGCTCAGTTGCCGGTTATCGGTTCTTGTCGAGGGCGTAACTTATGACATCGTCCGCGGCGCTGCACGAGGGAGTCGCAGACTTTATGAGGAGGTCTGCCCACTCCTTTCCACTTCCAGTATATAGCGCACCGGGGGGCTTGAAGCAAGCCCCGGGTCGTGCCGCATAATGCCAGCTGAAGCCAGAACCTACGGAAATGGGGGTAGCGAAATGCGTGTGTTGTTGTCGACGTATGGGTCGCGCGGGGACGTCGAACCGATGGTGAGACTCGCGGTGCGGTTGCGGGCACTCGGCGCGGAGGTGCGGGTGCGCACGCCGCCGGACTTCGCGGAGCTGCCGGACCGTGTCGGCGCGCCGCTGGTGCCGGTCGGCCAGCCGGCGCGCCCGATGGCGCACGGGGCGACGCCGCCGACGGCGGCGGACCTGCCTCCGCGCGCGGCCGAGGGATGTGATGCGCTGGCGGCGGGCGGCATGATGCCGGCCGGAGTGTGGCTATGACCGAGCATGCGGTGGTGATCGCCGGAGGCGGTCCGACAGGGCTGATGTTGGCGGGCGAGTTGGCGTTGGCGGGTGTCGACGTTGCCATTGTCGAGCGGCGCGCCAGCCAAGACCTCCCCGGCTCGCGCGCGGGCGGTCTGCACGCACGCACCATCGAGGTGCTCGATCAACGCGGAATCGCCGATCGGTTCCTCTCGGAGGGACAGGTGGCTCAGGTGGCGGGGTTTGCCGGGACCCCTCTGGACATCAGCGACTTCCCGACCCGGCACAACTACGGGCTCGGGCTGTGGCAGAACCACATCGAGCGCATCCTGGCCGGCTGGGTCAGCGAGCTGAGGGTGCCGATCTACTACGGCGTTGAGGTGACCGGTTTCGCGCAGGACGACACGGGCGTCGAGGTCGCGCTCTCCGAGGGCGTGTCTCTGCGTGCGCAGTATCTCGTCGGGTGCGACGGAGGACGCAGTCTGATCCGTAAAGCAGCCGGCATCGAGTTTCCCGGGTGGGACCCGACGACCAGCAGCCTGATCGCCGAAGTTGAGATGGCAGAGGAGCCGGAATTGGGCATCCGCCGCGACGCCCTCGGCATGCATGCCCTGGGCAAGGTGGAGTACGAGATCCGCGACGGCA
>CALMWA010000325.1 GCA_937873125.1 uncultured Actinomycetes bacterium
CGCGCTTCGCGTCCGGGTCTTCGGCGTCCGCTATCTGGCGGCGGAAGATGATCCCTACGGCCGCGCTCGCTCCCATCACCGCGATCTCCCCCGTCGGCCACGACACGTTCACGTCCGCCCCGATGTGCTTGGAACACATGACGTCGTACGCCCCACCATACGCTTTACGCGTTATGACGGTCATCTTTGGCACCGTCGCCTCGGAGAAGGCGTACAAGAGCTTCGCACCGTGCCTGATGATACCGCCCCATTCCTGGTCGGTTCCCGGCATGAACCCCGGCACGTCCACGAAAGTGACTAGCGGTATGTTGAAAGCGTCGCAGAGCCGTACGAACCGCGCTCCCTTCGTGCTCGCGTCTATATCCAGCGTCCCGGCCAAGACCTGCGGCTGGTTCCCAACCACCCCGACCGCATGACCGTCGAGCCGCGCGAAGCCGCACACCAGGTTCTGCGCCCAGCCCTCCTGCACCTCGAAGAACTCGCCGTCGTCCATCACGCCCTCAATCGCCTCACGGATGTCGTAGGGCCTGTTGGCCGAGTCCGGGATGAGCGTTGCGAGGTCCTCGTCCATCCGTTCCGGGTCGTCCGTCGGGCGAAAATACGGCGCGCTCTCCAGGTTATTCTCCGGCAGGAACGAGAGCAGGTATCGCACGTCTTCGAGACAGCTCTCCTCGTCGGGGGCGGAGAAGTGGGCGACGCCGGACTTGGTATTGTGGGTGGCCGCGCCGCCGAGGTCTTCCTGGGTGACGTCCTCACCGGTAACGCTCTTTATCACGTCCGGGCCGGTGATGAACATGTGGCTGGTCTCCTCGACCATGAAGATGAAGTCCGTTATGGCCGGCGAGTAGACCGCGCCGCCCGCGCATGGACCCATGATGACGCTTATCTGAGGCACGACGCCCGAGGCAAGCACGTTGCGGTGGAAGATGTCCGCGTAACCGGCCAGGGAGACGACGCCTTCCTGTATACGCGCGCCGCCGGAGTCGTTGATCCCGACGATGGGACAGCCGGTGTTCAGCGCGAGGTCCATGACCTTGCAGATCTTCTGCGCGTAAACCTCACCCAGCGAGCCGCCGAACACCGTGAAGTCCTGCGAAAACACACAGACCTTGCGCCCGGACACCTCACCGTATCCGGTAATCACACCGTCCCCGAGCGGCCGGTTCTCCTCCAGCCCAAAGTTGTACGAGCGATGCACCCGGTAGCGGTCAAGCTCCACGAACGTGCCTTCATCGAGCAGAAGTTCGATGCGCTCTCTCGCGGTCAGCTTGCCGCGTTCGCGCTGCCGCTCCACGGCCTTCTCGGAGGCAGGATGCGTCGCGGCCTCGCGAAGCTTCTTAAGTCCTTCTATCTTTCCGGCGGTGGTGTCCTCGCCGAGCCTCTCACCCTGCATAGCCCGGCATTCTAGCACGCGCGAAAGCCGCATTTTCGCGGCGGATACGGGCTCGGGTAGTAGAATGGGGTTCCGGGATCGCGCCACCGGTGTGGGAAAGGAGAACGGCTTATGCAAGTCTTCGAGAAGCTCTCGGAGTACCGCTACGAGCAGCTTGTGTTCTGTCACGACAAGGCGACGGGCCTGCGCGCGATCATCGCGATCCACGACACCACGCTCGGCCCCGCCCTGGGCGGCTGCCGGATGTACCCTTACGCCACCGAGGACGACGCGATAGTGGACGCTCTGCGCCTGGCGCGCGGCATGACGTACAAGGCTGCCGCCAGCGGTCTCAACCTCGGGGGCGGAAAGTCCGTCATCATCGGAGACCCGAAGGCGGACAAGTCCGAGGCTCTCTTCCGGTCGCTGGGCCGCTACGTCGAGACTCTGGGCGGCCGGTACATCGTCGCGGAAGACGTCGGTATCTCGACCACCGACATACACTACGTCCACATCGAGACTTCCCACGTCGTCGGCATGGACGTCACCTACGGCGGCTCCGGCGACCCCTCGCCCTTCACCGCGCTCGGCGTTTTGCAGGGGATGCGAGCGTGCGCCGAGGAGATCTTCGGTACGGCTTCCCTCGAAGGCCGGACGGTCGCCGTGCAGGGACTCGGACACGTCGGCTACCACCTGTGCCGGCTGTTGCACGAGGAAGACGCCCGGCTCATCGTCACGGACGTACAGGCCGACGCCGTCGAGCGGGTGGCGCGGGAGTTCGGGGCGAAGGCGGTCGAGCCGGATGAGGTAATGACCATCCCCTGCGACGTGTTCGCCCCGTGCGCCCTCGGGGCCGTGTTGAACGACGCCTCCATCCCGAAGCTCCGTTGCCGCATCGTTGCCGGGAGCGCCAACAACGTGTTGCTCGAAGCCCGCCACGGCGAGGCGCTCGCCGAACGCGGCATCCTCTACGCCCCCGACTACGTCATAAACGCCGGCGGTCTCATAAACGTTGCCGACGAGCTAGAAGGGTACGACGAGCGGCGGGCGACGAGGCGTGTTTTACGTATAGAGGAGCGCATACGCCAGATCATCGCTATCTCCAAACGCGACAGCGTTCCGACCAACGTGGCGGCGGACACCCTAGCCCTGGAGCGGATAGCCGCGATCAGTTCGATGGAACGCCTGCATACCGGACATCCCTACGGTCAGCAGCGCCGACGTCGGGAGACGATCTAACAGCCCAGGAACGCTTGCCGGCGAACCTAGAGCTTTATGTTGTCGATCAGGCGGGTCTCGCCGACGCGCGCGGCGATGATCGCCCGTGCCGGACCACCTTCGAGAGAGTTCAGCGGGGCGAGGGTATCGGCGTTCACCACGGCGGCGTACTGGACGCTTACTAGCGGCTCCGTGTCGTAGACTTCGCGCATCGCGGCGACGAGGTCTGCGACGCTGGATTCACCCTGTTGCTTGAGATTTGCGGCGGCGCTCAGGGCGCGCTGGAGCACGGTTGCAGCCCGGCGTTCCTCGGGAGATAGGTTGACGTTGCGACTGCTCATGGCGAGTCCGTCGGGCTCCCGCACCGTTGGGCACGGTACGATCTCTATCCCGAAGAAAAGGTTTCGCACTAGACGTTCGATGACCTTGAGCTGCTGGTAGTCTTTCTCGCCGAAGTAGGCCCGGTGCGGACGCGCGATATTGAGGAGCATCGTCACGACCGTCGCCACGCCGCGCATATGTCCGGGGCGGGCCTCGCCCTCCCAGATCTCGCCCAGCCCGCCGGCCTCGACGTAAACGCGCTCTCCAGATGGCGAGAGGTCCAGCGAGCTTCCGCCGTACATAGTCTCGACGGTCGGGGCGAATATGACGTCGCATCCCTCCTCGCGGAGCAACGCGCTATCGCGCTCGAACGGCCGGCTGTAGGTCTCGAAGTCCTCCCCCCGGCCAAACTGCGTGGGATTCACGAAGATCGAAACCACTACCCGATCACACGCGGCGCGGGCCCGCCGGATCAGGGACAGATGCCCCTCGTGCAGCGCGCCCATCGTCGGCACGAGTCCAACCACCAGCCCCTCCGAACGCCAGTTTTCAGATAAGTTCCGCATCGCCTCCGGGTTCTCCAGTAGCTTCATACCAAGGCCCCTAGAGGTATTCCGATGGGGTTCTCACTCAGTCTCTCCATCGTCATCGGACGACCAGCTACGCAGCTCCGCCTCGTCCATCGTCCAGCCGTGCTCGGGTTGGGGAAAAGCGCCGGAGCGCACCTCGCCGATGTAATCTCTGGCGGCTTGCGTTAGCAGCGCGTGGGCGTCGGCGTAGCGCCGGACGAAGCGCAGGGGCTTACCGGGAGTCAGGCCGGCGAGATCGTGCCAGACGAGCACCTGACCGTCGCAGCCCGCCCCCGCGCCAATGCCGATGGTCGGGATCGAGATCTCTCCCGTTACACGCCGCGCGACCTCCGCCGGGACGACTTCCAGCACCATCGCGCAACAGCCAGCCTCTTCCAGACTCCGGGCCTCTTGCAGCAACCGCTCCGCCGCCGCGACGGTTTTGCCCTGAACGACGCTCTCGAACCGCAACGAGGACTGCGGGGTGTAGCCGAGGTGTCCCACGACGGGGACACCCATCTCGACTAGAGCCCGGATCGCCGCGAGCGCGCCGGCCCCCGCTCCTTCGAGCTTTACAGCGTGCGCTCCCGCGCGCACCAGCTTCGCACCGTTCGTGGTGGCGAGCTCGACGCTCGCGTAAGACCCGAAGGGCAGGTCGCCGACTACAGGGACCTCCGGGCGCGCGGAACCTTTCGCGCCGCGCGCTACGGCCGCCGTATGATGCAGCATGTCCTCCATCGTCACGGACACGGTGCTCTCGTAGCCCAGGATCACGTTCCCCAGCGAATCCCCCACGAGCAGCACGTCCACCCCGGCATCACAACACAACGCAGCGCTCGGAGCGTCGTAGAGCGAGATCATGGTCAGCAACTCGCCCCGACTCCGGGCACCGCCGAACAGCCGGGAGACAGACGGCATCACGGTTTTTCCATCCCGCCAGTTAGCTCCGCTATCCCACTACACGATTTACAAAGCATGCCGGCCTTCCTCGCAGAGTATCCCAACGGCTGATCAGTATCCGCACATATATGCATCCTGTCAAACGGTTTACAACGGCGGAGTGAAACGTCCGTCGATGGCGGTCCAGCCGCCGTCGACCGGCATGGAGGCTCCCGTGACGAAGGAGCTGGCCTCGGAGGCCAGGTACACGACCATTCCGACCATCTCTTGCGGCTGCGCCCAGCGTCCGAGGGCGCTCTTGCTCGCGTAGGCTTCGTACCAGTCAGGGCTTTCCTTGATCTGGGCGGTAAGCGGCGTCTCAACGATGCCGGGGGCGATAGCGTTGACGCGCACACCGCGAGGCCCCAGTTCGGCGGCCAGGGCGCGGAGCATCTGGACGGTGCCGGATTTCGTGGCGGCGTAGATACCCTGGCCCGGCTCGACGGTCTGGGCTCGGATGCTGGAGAACGCGACGATGCTGCCGGAGCCGCGCTCGGCCATAGCGCGTCCGAAGGTCTGGATCAGGCGGAACGTGCCTTTCAGGTTCAGGTCGATTATGCGATCGAACTCCTCGTCGGTTATCTCCAGCACCGGCTTGCGGACGTTGACGCTCGGCGTGCTCACCAGCACGTCGGGAGTCCTGATCTCCACCGCTACAGCCTCGACGCTCGCCGAGTCGAGCATGTCCAGAACCACAGCCACGGCCTTGTCGCCGTTCTCCCGGATTCCCCGCGCCGTCGCCTCCGCCGCCTCGACGCTCACGTCCGCCGCGTAGACTTCGGCGCCGAAGGCCGCGAGGCCGTGCGCGCTCGCCTCCCCGATACCGCTCCCCGCCCCTACCACGAGGGCCGTCTTGCCGGTGAGATCGAACATCCTAGCGTAGTCAAACATCGGTCTCCTCTCCGTAACAGTAGTACATCGCCGTCGCGGCGTAGAGCCGGCAGGTGGCGAGTAACTCCTCCTCGTCCACCCACTCATCCTTATGATGCGGTATCTCGCGGTTCCCCGCTCCCGTGGTGACGATGGGGATGCCGGCCCAGGCGTGCAGGAAAGTTCCGTCCGTTGCGCCGGGGACGCCGTTGTAGACCGGCGCTTCCCCGGTCAGGCGGGTGTGGGCGGCGGCCATCGCCCGGACCAGCAGTTCATCCCTCGGGGTCTCGGTCGGGGGGCGCTCCTCGATGACTTCCAGCGTCGCGTCGAAGTCCGGGTCTTCGGACTTCAGCCGCGTGAGGATGTCTCGTAGGCATTGCACCAGTCCGCTGTGCGACTGGCTCGGGGTGGTGCGGATGTCGAGGGCGACGTAGGCGCTGGCGGGGATGACGTTGATCTGGGGCTCACCGCAATCCGGTCCCATCAGGATCGTCGGTGTGAGGCTCGGATAGCCCACTAACAAGTCTTCGCCGTGGTGCGAGATCTCCGCCCGCTCAAACTCCTCCACCGCCACCACGAACCGCGCCGCCCGCGTCACCGGGTTGACGCCGCTGAGAGGCATCGCACCGTGCGCCATCCTACCCCGGAATGTGACCTCCACCCGCAAGGCTCCCTTCTGCCGCACGCAGATCTGGTTCTCCTCCGGCTCACAGATCACGGCGGCGTCCACCCCATCAGCGTGTCCGCCCTCGATAAACGCCTTGATGCCACTCATCATCCCTTCCTCATCCACCGGATGACATAAGACGAGCCGCCCCGGAAAGGAAATGCCGGAGTCCTTGATCGCGCGCACCGCCACCATCGCCGCTGCCAAATTCCCCTTCGTGTCGCAAGCACCCCGGCCGTAGATGCGTCCCTCGACCCGCTCAGCCCCGAACGGCGGATGCTCCCACTCCGCCGCATCCCCCTCGGTCACCACGTCCGTGTGACCTTCGAAGAGTAACGTCTTGCCGGGCCGGTCACCCACCCAAACCGCCCACACGTTCGGACGGCCCGGCGCGACCTCCTCGGTTTGAACGTCGAAGCCGGCGCGTTCGAGGTAGCCGGCTACGAACCCGGCGGCCTGGGTCTCGTTACCATCAGACACGTCGGGATGGTAAACGCTCGGTATGCGTACCAGATCCTGCGTCAGCCGCACCAGCTCCGCGTGGTCTATACGGGACAGCACCGCTTCCAGGAGGTCGTCGAACCCAGAGCCCATGGCAGGCTGTACGCCTCGTTCGGACACGGGCCTAGCTGCTCGCGGTGGTGCTGGAGACGGGGTCGATCACTTCTTCGACCTCTTCGAGGGCGCGTTCGTGTCGCACGGCGAAGACGGCGAGGAGCCCGGCGAGCAGGATCAAAACCGCGAGGAAGAGCATTCCCCCGTAGGTGGATCCGGTAGTGTCGCTCAGATAGCCGACCGCGTAAGGACCGACGAAGCCGCCGAGGTTGCCCACGGAGTTGACGAGCGCGATTCCCGCCGCCGCCGCAGTGCCGCTCAAGAAGGCCGTCGGCAGTGACCAGAACGTCGCAAGGGTGCTGTAAATCCCCAGAGAGGCTATCGTGAGCGCGAGCATCTGGAGCACGGTCGAGGTTCCGACAAGGCCAGTCAAGATGAGGCCCACCGTCGCTATGAAAGCCGGGATGGCTACGTGCCAGCGCCGCTCGCCGGTGGCATCCGAGTGGCGGGCGAAGAGTACCATGCCGACCGTTGCTACCAGGTACGGGATGGCGCTCAGAAACCCGACCGCCAGGGGGTTGAAGCCGGAGAAGTCCTCGACGATCTGGGGCAGCCACAGTGAGACGCCGTAGACGCTCGTAACGACCCCAAAGTAGACGAAAGAGAGAATCCAGACCCGCCCGTTGGAGAGCGCCTGGCGGGTGTTGTATTCACCGTGGTCGGCCTTGATGCGGTTCTCACGGTCGAGAGCGTCCTTGAGCCAGTCGCGCTCGTCCTGATCCAACCAGTCGGCGTGCCGGGGGCCGTCGGTCATGTAGAAAAGTACGACGATGCCGAGGATGACGGCGGGGATGCCTTCGGCGAGGAACATTATCTGCCAGCCTTGTAGGCCCGCGAATCCGTCCAGTTCCAGTAGCACCCCGGAGATGGGAGAGCCGATCACGCCCGCGAGCGGGATGGCGGTCATGAAGAGCGCGACGCGGCGGGCTCGTTCGCGGGCGGGGAACCAGTAGGTCAGATAGAGGATCATGCCGGGGAAGAATCCGGCCTCGGCGACACCGAGCAGGAAGCGCAGGACGTAGAAGCTCACCGGCCCCGTAACCAGGAACATCGCGGCCGAGATGATGCCCCAGGTGATCATGATCCGGGCGATCCAAACCCGCGCCCCGACTCGCTCCATTATGAGGTTGCTCGGTATCTCGAAGATGAAGTACCCGATGAAGAAGATCCCCGCCCCGAGCCCGTACACCGCGTCCGAGAACCCCAGGTCCTCGTTCATCTGAAGCGCCGCGAACCCGACGTTCACCCGATCCAGGAACGCCACGATATAGAGGATGAACATAAACGGAATAAGGCGCCACGTAACCTTCGAGAGCGTCCTGCGCCCAACCGCCGCTTTATCCACCGTGAACCACCCTTCCCGGAAGCCGCCACCTAGAGGCAGGTTAGCAACAGCCAGCGTCCGCCTCAAGCGGGGTCTGCCACGCCCGTATGATTGACGGTCGATGCAGATTAAGTTACGATCATTACTTGAAATAAGGCTACTGATGCTAGACGTACAAGGGGAAAGATCCGGCGAATGGCGCGAAAGGCGCGAGTATGTGTGATGAGTAGTTGCCATTTTCGTTCGGGACAAACCGGCTGATACCTGCGGGATCCGGTGTAAAGGCAACATGTTCTGAACCACGATCAGGAGGAATATATGGCTGATTTGCAACAGGAGACTCGGGAAGAAGCTGGCGCGAAGGCAGCCACGGATTTCGATGCGGTTATCGTCGGGGCCGGGTTCTCGGGGTTGTACATGCTCCACAGCTTGCGGAACGAGCTTGGGTTCTCGGCGCGAGTGTACGAGGCTGGAACCGACGTGGGTGGGACGTGGTACTGGAACCGGTATCCGGGGGCGAAGAGCGACTCCGACAGCTACATTTACTGCTACTCGTTCGACGACGACCTGCGGCAGGAATGGGAGTGGAGCGAGCGGTATCCGGGGCACGAAGAGATCCGAAGCTACTTAGAGCACGTGGCCGACCGGTTCGACCTGCGCCGCGACATCCAGTTCTCCACCCAGGTGGCCGAAGCGATCTTCGACGAGGACGCGAAGCACTGGGAGATCCGGACGAACAAAGGCGACACCGTCACCGCGCGGTTCTTTATATCCGCCGTCGGGTCGCTGTCGGCCTCGAACACACCGGACTTTCCAGGCCGCGACACCTTTGCGGGCGACACTTACCACACGGCTCACTGGCCTCACGAGGGCGTGGACTTCACCGGCAAGCGGGTCGGCATCATCGGGACCGGGGCCACCGCGATCCAGGCCATACCCCTGATCGCCGAGCAAGCGGATCACCTCACCGTCTTCCAGCGCACCGCGAACTACGCGATCCCGGCCCGCAACGGCCCGGTGGACCCCGAGGTGACGGCGGCCCGCAAGGCGGAGTACGACGAGATCTGGGACCGGCTCCGCCAGTCGTATTTCGGATTCGAGCATTACTTCATCGAGCGCAGCGCCCTCGACGACTCCCCCGAGGAGCGCGAGCGCGAACTCCGGTCCCGGTACGACGACGGCGGCTTCGGCCTGTGGCTGGGCAACTACCAGGACATGTTCTTCGTCAGGGAAGCCAACGAGGCCATCTCCGAGTGGGTGCGAGAGAGAATCAAAGAACGAGTAGATGATCCGGAGACCGCCGAGAAACTGATTCCCCGCGACCACCCGTTCGGGACGAAGCGGGTGCCGCTGGAGTCCAACTACTACGAAGCCTTCAACCGCGACAACGTCGAGC
>CALMWA010000326.1 GCA_937873125.1 uncultured Actinomycetes bacterium
CAAGGAGGAGCGCCTTTCCGGCGGCGCGCGCGGCGACCTTCCGGCCGGTCTCCACGGAGCCGATAAACGCGACGGCCTGGGTGCCGGGGTTCGCCGCCACCTCGTCGCCGACGACGGTGCCGGGGCCGGTGATCATGTTGAAGACTCCGGGCGGGAGTCCGGCGTCCACGATGCACTCGGCGAGCTTCACGGCGCAGATGGAGGTCGAAGAGGCCGGCGTCCAGACGACGGCGTTCCCGGAGGCGAGCGCCGGGGCGATGGCCTCGGCGGGCATCGTGTAGGGCCAGTTCCACGGTGAGATCACACCGACCACCCCGCGCGGGACGCGGTAGAGGAAGACCCGCTTCCCGGCGTCCACGGAGGGCGGCATCGAGCCGTCGAGCCGCGTGGCGTCGGCGCTCGCCATCTCGAAGTAGGCGATTAGCTCGTCCACCTCGTCGTAGGCTTCCGCCGCCAGCGGCTTGCCCTGGTCCAGCGTGAGCGTCCACGCCAGGTCTTCGCGGCGCTCTTCGATGAGCTTGGCGATGCGGACCATCGCGGCGGCGCGCTCGAACGCGGAGAGCGCCGCCCATGCGGACCAGGCCTCGTTCGCGGCGGCTATCGCCCGGCGGACGTCTTCGCGGGTACTCTCGGGGACGGTCCCGATCTGCTCTCCGGTAGCCGGGCTCGTTGCCTCCATGCGGGCGTCGGACTCGCCGGCGGTCCACTGGCCGGCGACGAACATCGGGTAGTCTCTGGTCTGCGTATACATCACTTCCCCCTTGCGAAGGCGTTCCGGTAGATCTCCTCGTAATCGTCGGCCGTGACCTCGCGCGGGTTCCCGATGGTCTGCGGGTCCTCGAAGGCAATGCGGGCGAGCAGCGGGATCTCGTCTTCCGAGAAGCCCAGCCCCCTCATCGTCGGGATGCCGACGTCCTCCGTCAGCCGGTACAGCTCATCTATGCCGGTCTGGGCCGCCTCCAGCGTATCGAGACCGCGCACGTCCGCGCCGAGGGCCTGCGCGATCCGGGCGTAGCGTTCGGGCGCGGCGGGGGCGTTGTACTCACAGACGGGGCCGAGCACGCGGGCCGTCAGGGCGCCGTGCGGGCAGTCGTGCACGCCCCCGGCCGACTGGCTCATGGCGTGGGCGGCGCCGGCGCTCTCCGTCCCGTAGGCGAGCCCCCCGAAGGTCGCCGCGTGGGCCATCTGGGTGCGGGCCTCCAGGTTGCCGCCGTCCTCGTAGGCGGCGCGCAGCCAGTTCGCCGCCAGCTCGATGGCGGCGAGGGCGACGGCGTCGTTGAAGGGTTGGTGGAAGTCGCAGGTGTAGCATTCGATGCCGTGCGAGAGGGCGTCCATCCCCGTAGCCGCCGTGATGGCGGGCGGGAGGCCGAGCATCAGTTTCTGGTCCACGAGGGCGACGTGCGCCCCGATCAGGGGTGTTCCACCGACGTTGAATTTGATCTTCCGCTCGTGGTCGGCGATCACCGCCCACAGTGTTACCTCGCTGCCGGTTCCTGCCGTCGTCGGCACCGCCACGAGCGGCGGTATGCGGCTCGTGATTGGGGTCTTCCCGTACTCGTAATCGAGGATCGAACCGCCGTGTACGACCTCGACGCCTACCCCCTTGGCGGTGTCCATCGAGCTGCCGCCGCCCAGGGCCACGAGCCCGTCGCAGCCTTCCTCACGGTAGATTTCGCTCGCCCACCCGATAAGCTCGACATCCGGGTTCGGCTTGACGCCGTCGAAGACGACAGCATCGTCCAGGTACTCTAGCGCCCGGTCAGCGAGTCCGGCGGAGACTACTCCTCCGTCGGTCACGAGGAACGGACGCTTCACACCCATCTCCTCGACCAGCTCGCCCAGCCGGGAGATCGCCCCCGGACCATGCACCATGCGGGCCGGGATCTCGACGGTGCGGATGGTTTCGACTTCGACGCTCATACGGCCTCCTCGCTGGTGTTGTGTATCTGGTCGTTCTCCTCGTCCGGCATCGAGGGACTCGAACCTCGTATGAAGTCCGGCGCGAACCTTTGGAGGGCGATCTTCCGGGGGGTCAGATAATGCTCCGGCGTTCCCTGCTGCTCCAGGAATGAGATCGCGCGCTCGCCCAACGACGCGCCCTCCTCGATGCGCGACTCCCACACGTTCGATTGCTCGCGGGGATCACTTCCGAGGTCGTAGAACTCTGGCATATAAGCGGGGCCGCCGAGAATAAGAGACCGATCCGGTGCGGTCACGGTCATCGGCATGTAGCTCGCGATGCGGCGGGGACGCGAATCTACGGCGCTGGTGAACTCGCCCTCCGCGAAGTAGAGCGGCCACGAGCTAACGACGAAGGGCCGGTGCTCGTCCCGCTCTCCTGTCAAAACGTTCCTGAACGACTCTCCCTGCATGGTTGGCGGGCGTTCGGTCCCGGTGAGATCCAGGATCGTCGGAGCCAGGTCCGGTGCGGTCGTGAGCGCCTGCCTGCGGCCGGGTCTTATGCCGGGACCGCGCGCGATCAGGGGCACCCTCGTTAGCTCCTGGTACAGAGGCGACCACCCCACGGTCAGGAGCCACGATTCGGGCAACCAATCCGGAACGACTGAATCCGCGGCCAGCGTAGCCTCCTGGTCGTTGATCCACTCGGCCTTGCCGAAGTAGCCGTGCTCCCCGAAGTAGAAGCCGTGATCGGAGGTGAAGAAGACCAGCGTGTTCTCTCGCAGGTCCAGCACGTCCAGCTTCGCCAGTAAACGCCCGATCCAGAAGTCCACCATCGTCACCTCGCCGCAGTACGTCGCGTGGGCGAGGTCTATATCTTCTTTCGTGAGCCCGGCCGCTTCCCACCTGCCATAGCTCGGGTAGATCTGCTCCCCGGCGTAGCCCTCGCGGTACCGGGCGGCGTAGTACTCGGGCGCGTCCCAGGGCTCATGCGGGTCCCACGTGTCCACGTAGAGGAAGAACTGCTCGTCGTGGTGCCGCTCCAGCCAGTTTTCGGCCTCCGTGACGGTGCGCGCCACGAGTCTGTCAGATTCGGACCTCCAGGTGGCGCGGTAGTCGGAGCGCTCGTGCGGCCTAGTGTCATCTCCCTGGCCCCGCACCCACACGAAGTCGTCGAAGCCCCGGTCGTAGCCGAAGCCGTTGCGGATGAAGAACGGCGTGTCCACAACGCCCATCGTGAGATAGCCGGCTTCGGAGAGTAGACCAGGGAGCGTGGGTATGTGGCGGGGAAGAGGCTCCCAGCCCATGAAGGCGTAGGAGAAGCTGCCGGTCAGGATATCGGCCCGCGCCGGCATAGTCGGGAAAGAAGAGATCACGTGCCGGTCGAAGGTGACCGCCGAACGCGCGAACTCATCGAGATAGGGTGTGCGGATCACGGGGTTTCCATAAGCTCCCAGGTGATCCCGGCGAAACGTGTCCGACACGATGACTACGATGTTCGGACGTACTGGCATACTGGTCCTCCTGCATCTGGCGAAATCTACTAGCTACACGAGATGCGGAAGCGGCGGGGCGCGGCGGCCCGCGAGGTATTGACCGCCCTCTTGGCGGCCCTTGCTCCCGAAAGCCCCGTAGGACCACCAGCGCAGGTGACCCCGGCGCTTCTGCAAGAAACGCTCCAGGGCGGTTGGATCCCCAGCCAGATAAGGCATGAAACGCAGGGACAGGCGAAGCCAGCACAGAAAGATCGCCAATCGTCTACCAGCGACGACGGTAGAGGGCCGGATCCAGCCGCGAGAAACAGCCCGAAAAGGTCTTCTCGAACCACTCACTACAGTACTAGTATGTTGCGTATGACAAAACATCTTTCCCACAGAACAACAAATATCATATGTTATATGGCGCGTCAATAGTCCGGGGACGTGATTTTCCGGAGGCACAATCGTACCGGGCGTAGTCTTCGTATTAGTGTCAAGCGAAAGCCTCCAAGAGATCACGACCCCGGCCACTCTCCGGCCGGCCAACCTGCAAGGCATCCCACAAAAACCCAGCAAAGCCTAACAATATCTATTGCCACGCCCCGGCTTGATCCAGAAAAGAATATATGATACATGTTCTGTTGAAAGAAGAGGAGACCGCAATATGCAACACGGCGCTGAACTCCCCGGTGGTAGAGCCTGGCGGTTGCATCTGAAATTTCCGACGGACGCCCGGTCGGGACACGCAATAAAACGGGTCGGCACCGCTTTCCTCCGGGGTTGTCTGCCGGATGACGTGGTAGTCAATGAGAATCTTGTGGCCGGCCGTTGTGCTATCGTTTATGTGTCCTGCCAGAGCATTAAAAACGACACAACGTGGGGAAAAGACGATGAAAACATCGGCGGATTCCGGTAAGTATGCGTATAGGACGAAGCGGTTCTCCAAGCTCGCGCCGGAGACAACGGTATGAGCGACATCCGGTTCGACATGGCAGAAGAGGCATTGCGTGTCGCCGGGGAGGCTGAGAGGGCGGGGCAAGATCTCCGGCTGCTCGGCGGCGTAGCCATAAAGCTGCGGGCCAAAGATGGTCTGCAGCCGGTGTTCAGGCGCGAGTATGCGGACCTCGATTGGATCACGCCGAAGGGCTCATCCGCCGGGACGCAGCGAATTTTCGAGTCCTTGGGTTACGTACCGCAGGTCCGTTTCAACGCCATCAATGGTCGCGAGCGTCTGCTGTTCTTCGACGAGGAGAACGGCCGTCAGGTGGATGTCTTTGTCGGTTCGTTCAGGATGTGCCACGAGATCCCCTTCGGCAAGCGTCTCGCCATCGAGCCCGTTACGATCCCGCTCGCCGAGCTTCTGCTAACCAAGCTCCAGATCATCGAGCTGAACGAGAAGGACGTCCGGGACTCCCTGGCAATACTTCACGACCATCCCGTCGAGGAGGCCGACGGCGACGCGGTCAACGCCGCCCACATCGCTAAGCTCTGCGCCTCGGACTGGGGCCTGTGGCGTACCTTCACCGCCAACCTCGAATCACTGGATGGACACCTGGGGCGCTACGAGTTGCCCGGCGACGGACGGGAGCGCATCGCGGAGCGCGTGGAGAAGTTGCTCGCACGCATAGAAGAGGAGCCGAAATCGTTCGGATGGAAGATGCGCGCCAAGATCGGGGACCGCAAACGCTGGTACGACCTGCCCGAAGAAGTGGACGGAGGACCGTAGATGCTCTCTAGATTTTTCTCTAAGGAACCCGAGACCCGGATATTCTTCGCCACCGACATCCACGGCTCGGAGACGTGCTGGAAGAAGTTCCTTAACTCTGGCAAGCACTACGAGGCGAAGGTGATGGTCCTCGGCGGCGACATGACCGGCAAGGCGCTCGTCCCGATAGTCGAGCAGGGCGCGGGCCGCTGGTACGCGACGCTCCTAGAGAACCGCCAGGACTTCACCACCGAGGACGAGGTGAAGCAGTTCGAGGAGTCGGTGCGGCGGCGCGGCTACTACCCGTTCCGCAGCACCCCGGACGAGATGTCCGAGCTAGAGGGTGATGAGAAGTTGCGCGATCAGCTCTTCCACCACGAGATGCTCGGCACCGTGGAGCGTTGGATGCGAATGGCCGACGAAAAGCTCGAAGGTACGGGCATCCAGTGCTTCCTCAGCCCCGGTAACGATGACCAGTTCGAGGTGGATGAGATCATCGCCGCCGCAAAGAACGTGGAGCTTGCCGAGGGCCGGGTCGTCGAGTTCGGAGACTTCCAGATGGTCTCGACCGGCTGGGCCAACCGTACCCCCTGGGATACCTACCGCGAGGAAGACGAGGAAGACCTCAAGAAGCGCCTCGAAGCCATGACCTCGCAGGTAACAGCGGCGCCGGAGAAGACGATCTACAACTTCCACTGCCCGCCGTATTCCACCGGCCTCGACGACGCCCCGGAGATAGACGCGGACATGCGCCCCAAAGACGCGGGCCGCTCTACGGTGCCGGTCGGCTCGACGGCCGTGCGCGAGTCCATCGAGGAGGGGCAGCCGACGCTCGCGTTGCACGGACACATCCACGAGGCGCGGGGCAATACCCGCCTCGGACGCACGCTATGCATCAACCCCGGAAGCTCCTACGAGCAGGGGCAGCTACTCGGGGCCGTGGTGGACCTCGATGGCGGCAAGAAGGTCAAGCGGTTCGTACTCACCAGCGGATAAAGGAGATCTAGATGGCGAGCAACAGTGCGGCTAGTTCGAGTACGGGGGACTTATTCCAGCGCAAGGCGACGGGTCTCCTAAAAGGCTGGTCTGTCAGGGATGCGTTCGTATACTCGACGTTCTCTATCAACCTGATCACCCTCGGCCTGTTCATCTTCTCTTTCGCCCCATTTCTGCCGGAGGGCTCCCTGATCTGGGCGGTCATCCTGTCGGGGCTCTACCTGGTCTTCCAGGCCGTAACCTACGCCTCGCTCATCGCCGTGATGCCGCGGGCCGGAGGTGACTACGTGTGGATCAGCCGCGTGCTGGGAGGCGGTATCGGGTTCGTGCTCGCGGTGACGGGCTGGTGGTTCATCCTGTGGCACTGGGTCCCAATCTACGCGAACATTCTGAACATCGAAGTGGCCGTCCCGCTGGCGACCATCCTGCGCCTCGACGGTGTTGCCGCGTTCTTCGGGAGCGCCACCGGGATGTTCACTTCCTCGATGATCGTGGCGGTGCTGGCGACGTTGTTCATCTCGCTCGGGATGAAGACCTACGCCCGGATTCAGAAGATCTGCTTCTACGGTGGTCTCGTGGGGTTGGCGATCATGATCGTCGTGCTGCTCGTGAACTCCAACGCGGATTTCGTCTCGGCCTTCAACTCCCAGGCGGCGGAGCTCTACGGCGCGGGCGGCAACGCCTACCAGAAGACCCTCGACGCCGGCAGCATACAGGCCGCCGGGCCGGGGGATCTCGCGTTCGGCCCGACGATGCTGCTCATACCGATGATCGTCTTCTTCAACCTGTTCTCCAACTGGGGCGCGACGCTGTACGGTGAGATTCGAGGCGCCTCGGACTTCCGCAAGAATATCTACGCGATGGGCGGCGCTCTCATAGTTACCACCATTGTGGCGGTGATCCTGCTGCTCCTCTTCGCCAAGACCTTCGGCTGGGACTTCTACTACGCCGCCAACAACGCCTACTGGTCCGGGGCTGAGGGCGCGCCGACTACCGCGTGGCCGTATCCGGGGCTGCTCGCGGCGTTCCTGTTCGACAGCCCGATCCTTCAATTCATCCTCGTCGGGTTGCTCGCTCTGTGGTTCTTCGGGTGGGTCGGGTCGGTGTTCCTGTCGTCCACGCGGGTGGTCTTCGCGACGGCGTTCGACCGGGTGCTGCCGGAGGCGGTCGCCAAGACCTCGCGCAACGGCGTTCCGTACGTGGCGCTGGCGCTCATGCTCATACCGTCCATTCCGATCAGCTACCTGTACGCCTTCGGGGAGAACTTCGCCACCTACACTTTGGACGCGACGCTGGTGATCGCGGTGACCTTCCTCGGTTCGGCGGTGGCGGCGGCGATCATGCCGTGGCGCAAGCCGGAGATCTACAACGCCTCCCCGATAGCTCGCTACACCGTGCTGGGCATACCCCTGATCACGGTCTGCGCCGTCGCTTTCGGAGCTTTTCTCTCCTTCTGCCTCTACCAGTGGTTCGTTCGCGACGTCTACGGCGTCAACAACCCGCAGTCGCTCGTCTACATGCTGGGGCTCTACGTCGTGGCGCTCCTGATGTACATAGGTTTCAGGATTCTGCGGCGCGCCCAGGGCATGGACCTCAAGATGGTCTACGATGAGATCCCGGAGGACTAGCTCCTAGCCGCCAGCAACAGCAGTCGGTTCGAGAGGGGACGGGCTTCCGGGGACGCTCCCTCTCTATGGACTGGATCTCCGGCGTGTGCCGGGGATGGCGTGGGCGGCGAGGTCGTAGTAGGCGGGTAGGCACCGCTCGTACATCTCCTCAAGCTCCGGCGGCAGCACGGGATCTCGGCGTTCGGCGCGCTCGATGCCGCTGCTCCTCTGCGCCTCCTCGTGCCAGCCTTCCCAACTCTCCCATCGCCGTACCTCCCGGGGTTGCCAGGATAGAGAGTCCTCCTGGAACGGTATCCCGAGACGCTCGCAGTAGACCGACAATACTTCGACGGGGCTCTCGGAGAACGTCATCGCGTCCACCACGACAGGCTCCTGCCCGTCATCCTCACAGAGCCTGAAGAGCCTGTACAGTTCCTCGTATCCGGCCTCCTCGAAGGTGAAGTCCGGCCACATCTTGTAGAGCGAGGTGAGCACGTACTTGGGATCTCTAATGATGAAGGTGTTGACGAATCTGGAGGCGAACTCGCGGCTCAGGAGAGGCTTTGCTTGGTAGGCCATGTCCTTCAGGAACACCCGCTGGTCTCGGGGCTCGAAGATCCTCTCGACTACCCGCTCGTAGTTGTGCTCCGGTTGCGTAGCCTCGTCGGCGTAGCGGTCGGAGAGACGATCTTCCGAGTGATAGTAGGAGGCTGAGAAGGGTTCGTGAAACACCTCGAAGTCGTCGCGCTCGACGAAGACCCGCTCGAAGGCGGTCGAGATAGAACGTGGCACACACCACAGCGCCACGGGTTTTTGCTGTGCCACAGAGAGCCTCTTTCTATCCCGAGATGAGCTTCTGAAGCCGCTCCCGAACCGCCTGTATCGGGACGCGCTCCTGCTGCATCGTGTCGCGGTCGCGGATGGTTACGCTCTTGTCGTCCATCGTATCGAAGTCCACCGTGACGCAGAACGGCGTACCGGCCTCGTCCTGGCGGCGGTAGCGGCGGCCGATAGAACCGGAATCGTCGTAGAAGATGCGGTAGTCGCCCTTCAGGTCGTCGTAGAGCTGCTTCGCCACCGTCGAGACGGGCTCTTTCTTGGAGAGCGGGAAGACGGCGGCCTTTATCGGCGCGATACGCGGGTGGAGCTTGAGCACGGTACGTTCCTCGCCGTTTACTTCCTCTTCTGTGTAGGCGTCCGAGAGGAAGGCGAGCATGATGCGGTCCGGGCCGGCGGCGGGCTCTATGACGTACGGGATGTAGCGCTCTCCGGTAGCCTGGTCGAAATATTCCAGGTTCTCGCCGGAGTGGGCGGCGTGCTGCTTGAGGTCGTAGTCCGTGCGGTTGGCGATGCCTTCCAGCTCCGACCATCCGGCGAACGGGAAGTTGTACTCGATGTCCACGGTGCGCTTGGAGTAGTGGGAGAGCTTCTCCTTCGGGTGCTCGTAGCGGCGGAGGTTCTCCGGGTTCAGGCCGAGGGCTGTGTACCAGTTCCAGCGTTCTTCGATCCAGAATTCGTGCCACTCCTCGTCCGTGCCGGGCTTCACGAAGAACTCCATCTCCATCTGCTCGAACTCGCGGGGGCGGAAGGTGAAGTTGCCCGGTGT
>CALMWA010000327.1 GCA_937873125.1 uncultured Actinomycetes bacterium
CGTTGCAGCGCCGCGAGCTCGAGAAGAGCTGGCGCGAAGGTGAGAACGAGGAAGAGCGTGTCTCCATCGGGGAGAACGAGATCGCCGAGATCGTCTCCATGTGGACCGGCATCCCGGTCAAGAAGATGACCGAGGAGGAGTCCGCAAGGCTGCTCAAGATGGAGGAGGCGCTGCACGGGCGCGTCGTGGGCCAGGATCAGGCCATCAAGGCCGTCTCCCGCTCCATCCGGCGCACGATGGCCGGGTTGCAGGATCCGAACCGTCCGTCTGGATCTTTCGTCTTCCTCGGTCCGACGGGCGTCGGTAAGACGGAGCTTGCGCGGACGCTCGCCGAGTACCTCTTCGGGGATCAGAACTCCATGATCCGGCTCGACATGTCCGAGTACATGGAGCGGCACACCGTCAGCCGGCTCGTCGGCTCGCCTCCGGGCTACGTCGGCTACGACGAGGGCGGCCAGCTCACCGAGCAGGTGCGGCGCAAGCCGTACAGCGTGGTGCTCTTCGACGAGATCGAGAAGGCCCACCCGGACGTGTTCAACATCCTGCTCCAGATCCTTGAGGACGGGCAGCTCACCGACGCGCAGGGCCGGCTCGTGAGCTTCAAGAACGTCGTGTTGATCATGACCTCCAACGTCGGGGCGCAGACGATCAACAAGACCCGGTCGCTCGGTTTCGGCGGCGACGAGGCCGGACTCTCCTACAAGGAGATGAAGAGCCGGGTCACGAGCGAGCTGCGGAAGATCTTCCGGCCCGAGCTCCTGAACCGGATCGACGAGATCATCGTCTTCCACAAGCTGGAGCGCGAGGACATGCGCCACATCATCGAGATCCAGATCCAGCGTCTCAGGAAGCAACTGGTGGAGCGCGACGTGACCATCGAGTTCACCAAGGAGGCTCTCGACAAGCTCTCCGACGCGGGCTACGATCCGACGTTCGGCGCGAGGCCGTTGAGGCGCGTGCTACAGCGCATGATCGAAGACCCGATGAGCGAGATGATCCTGCGCGGCGAGATCCCGACCGGCTCGAAGGTAATCATCGAGCCCAACGACATCTCCAACGACGATGTCTCGGAAGACGAGACCATCGTGGACATCAGGGTCACGCAGCCGAAGGAAGTCGTAAAGGCCGAGTAAGGAAAACCAAAGTAGCTACACGAGGGCCGGGGCGCGAAAGCGCTCCGGCTCTTTCGTTGTATAGCGGATCTGGGCTGCGTACAATTAGGGTATGTCCACGAGAACGCTCGATGAGCATATAGACGTCACGCCCGGCGTCGCGGGAAGTAAGCCTCGGATCGCCGGACATCGGATCACGGTCCAGAACGTCGTGATCTGGCACGAACGCCTGGGTAAGAGCGCCGACGAGATCGGTACGGAGTACGACCTTACGCTGGCCGACGTATATGCGGCGTTGGCCTACTACTTCGATCACCGGGCTGAGATAGACGAGTCCATCCGGGAGGGAAATGCCTTCGCGGAAGCCCTGCGCGAGCGTACCCCTTCCAAACTGAGCCGGAAGCTCGCGGCGCAAGAGCCGCGTGACTGAACGGATCCGGCTCTACACCGACGAACACGTCCCGGAAGCGGTAGCAAGAGGTTTGCGGCAACGTGGGGTAGACGTGCTCACGGTGTCGGAAGCAGGAATGTTAGGTGCAAGTGACGAGGAGCACCTATCTTTCGCGCGACAGCAAGGGCGCGTATCTTCACCCAAGACGAAGACTTTCTGCTATTATACGCCTTGGAGCGGCAACATGCAGGCATTGTTTACGCGCCCCAGCAAACAGCCATGGGCGAGATGATCCGTGGCCTCATGCTTGTCTTCGAGGTTCTCGAACCGGCTGAGATGGGAGGACACGTCGAGTTTCTGTGAGGCAAAAAGGTCTCTGTTGACTCGAAGGCCATAGATGAGTTAGCTATACTAGGTCCGGGGTGCGAAAGCGCTCCGGCTTTCTTTGTCCCGGAGGTTCAGCCTTTGCGAGTGTGGTCTTCGAACCAGAGCGCAATGTCTCGCGTCTCTAGCTCTCCGAGTGCGACGCTCACGGCGAAGTCTTCGAGTTCTTTTTGCTCCGCTTCAACCTCATAACCAAATGTGGATAGCAAGTAGGCGGCGGAGGCCGTCGCGGTGCGCTTGTTGCCGTCAACGAACGGATGACGCCTGATTATGGATTCCATAAGAGCCGCTGCTTTGTCGGAAGGCGAGACGAAGTGTTCTCGGCCGAACGACACCTGCCACGGCCGCTCTATAGCCGCAAGGAAACTCTCTTTATCTCGTACGCCTTCCGAACCTCCGTACTGTGCTATAGAAACCGTGTGAAAAAAAAGAACCTCCGGGAGACCGGGATTCTTGCCGAGAGGGGGCATCGGTTGGCGGTACGGGCTAGCGCCCGGCGAGGTTCCTCATGGCTTCATCGTACTTCTCCGTAAACCTCTGCATGAACTCCACAGCATTACGGGAGGGCCGGCGCTCTGAAGGCTCTATCTGTATGACGTTGCCCTCCGAAGACAGCAGCACGTCTTGTCCGGCCTGCAAGCTCATATCCTCCAACATCTCCGGGGGAATAGGGAGCATGACCGAACCGCCAACCTTCCTCAACGTCCGCCGCGTCTGCATCTCCAGGCACCTCTCTTATGTGATCCGATAAAACTAAGTATAACCCGTCGTTCTGACGGGCAGAACAGTTTGGTAGGGCAGGTTCAGGTTGGTTCTTCTATGATGTCTGTGTGAAGGCTATCAGGTTAGACGCAGACATGATCGTGGATCGACCCTCGTTCCACGATGTTTTCAAGAATCTGTTCGGATTCCCCGGTTATTACGGCGCGAACATGGATGCCTGGATCGAGTGCATGTCCGAACTCGATGATGCGGAAGATCGGATTACCGAGTTCAAACTGGATCGTGGCGAGACGTTACAGATAGAGGTCGCTGGAGTGGAGTCGCTTGCTAAACGTGTCCCAGAGGTCTTCGAAGAGCTGATCTTGTGCACCGCTTTCGTGAACCAGAACTACCTGGAGCGAACCGGCAAAGCGGTTGTGTGCATGGTTTTCCTCTAATCCTCGATCCCGAACTATTCGCTTCGTTCCATTGTAATGAGCTTCGTTTGGTTCCGATCCTCTATCCATTACAATCAACTCATGGCTACTAAAACTCTTTACGTTTGCTCTAACTGCGGCCACCAGGAGCCGAAGTGG
>CALMWA010000328.1 GCA_937873125.1 uncultured Actinomycetes bacterium
GAGGCCGTTGTATGAGGCGTTGGGGACGAGCAGCTCCCAGGCGCCGTCACCGTCGAGGTCTCCGGCTATGGCGGCGTCGAGGTTGCGGCTGTAGATGGTGTGCGACGGATAGCCGGGGCCGGTGGCCGCGAGCTCCAGCACTCCGCTCTCACGGTTTAGGCGGTAGAACTCGGTTGTACCCCCGACGTGCGGAGTGCGTGTGGCGGCCAACTCTATCTCTCCATTTGGCCCGAACGGTCCGGCGGCGATGAGGTGCCGCCACTTCTGCGCCTCGCCCACGAACGGTCCGGCGGCGACGAGCGCGCCATCGGGAGAGTAGACGGAGATCCTGCTGCCAACACCCTCCGCGCTCTCCGTGACGGTCAGCAACTCTTCTCCGGCGCCGTCCTCTCCGGGACGGAACCACAGCGGCGCGAGCGCCTCGAAGACGCCGCCGGACTCCGGTTGTATCTCTACGTCCAGCTCGTAACCGCCGCCTCCAGGTCCTAGCACGCCGATTCCGCCGGCTTCCAGCCCGTCACCGAGGACGCCGTGGACGTAGCGGTCGGTGGGGGACGACAGCACGGCCACCGAGCCGTCCGAACTCTGGACGATGCGGGCGTCCGGGAGTACGGAGAGTGACGGAACTTCGCCAGGTTCGGTGAACAACACGCCGTCCGACGTGACGCCGATGAGTCCGGCCTCCCCGCGAACGGGATGGGTCGGGCGCGAACCCCGGCCACCGGGAGCGGTTATCAGCTCCAGCCGGTCCCCCTCGACCGCGACGGCGGGCGGAGCGCCGGGCGGGAGCCTGTCAGGGGCGGTGAGCCAGGGCTCCACCTCACCGCGCTCGCCGTCGAGCCGGAATGCGTCCACCCGGCCGTCACCGTAGGCGACGACCCAGGCGGTGTCGTTCTCCAGCGGCACGCCGACCACCCATACGGGGGTGCCGCTCAGGGACACGTCTACCGGCTCGGCCTCCGGCAGACGACCCTCGCCCTCCACCACCCGGTTGCCGGAGGCCTGCCCGTGGGTGTAGCCGTAAACGGTGGCCGTATCTGGCGTCATGGAAGAGGCCATGCTGGTCCTTGCCGGATCCCTGGTCCACGCTGTAGAGGAGCCGGCCGTGTCGTCGGCATCATCGCCGGCATCGCGATCGGCGGTGTTTGTGTGGGAGGTTGGCTTGCCGACCGTTTGTTCGGTTGTGCTGGAAGTCTGAGACGTGTCGGAGCACGACGTTGCCAGAAAGACCAGAATGAGGACGAACATCAGGAGACGAAGGATGTCAGGCCCGGTCCCGCGAGAGGATCGTCGTTTCGTCGCCGCCGCGGCCGGTCGAGACCGGCGGGTCGCTCTCGCTCATCGAACTCCCGTTCTAATCGGAGCCTTCGTATCGAAGCCTTCGCCAGCAACTTAACCCGGAACACCCCACCGCGCAAGGAGCCGCGGTTCGTCATATACAATCCGCTCCTCATGAAACGGGAGACGAAAAGGACCGTCGGGGTGCGGCCGCTCACGCGTGAGGAACTGCGCGAGGCGGCGTGGCTGCACACGCGCGAGCTGCCGCACGAGTTCCTGACGCGCTTCGGGCCGGGTTTCCTGGCGCGCTACTACCGGGCCTTCGTGGAGAGCCCGCACGCGACCGCGCTCGCTGTATCGGCGGAGCCGGACGCGGTGGCGAACCGGCTTGACGGGGTATTGCTGGCGACCTTCGATACGCCCGCCCACTACGCGCTCCTCGTCCGGCGGCACGGGCTCGCGCTGGCCGGACACGCGGCGTTGCGGGCGCTGCGGAGTCCGGGGTTCGCCCGCGATCTGTTGCGTACCCGCCTGCTGCGCTACGCGCGCGGCATCGGACGCGGTCTCAGCCGCCACTTCGCGCGCTCCGCCGGCTCGGAGGAGAGAAGAGATACCTCGACGGAGCGGGTCGGCTTCATGACCTACGTCGCGGTCGCGGCCGACCGGCGCGGACGGGGCATCGGCGGTTCGCTTTTAGGCGCTTATGAGGAGCAGGCGCGCGAGGCGGGGCTGGAGCGCCTGGATCTCGTAATATTTCCTGACGAGCGGGGCGCCGGCCCGTTCTACTCCCGGATCGGCTGGACGTTCGCCGAAGAGATCGTCAGCCGCAGCGGCGAACGCTACGCGCTCTACACCCGCTCGCTCCATGCTCGAACTCTCCACCCGACGGTTTTCGGGAGCGTGGGTTAAAATCTGCGGGTTATGAAACTTCGTATGAGCTTTCCACTGATCCCCGACGGTCCTCTCGGACGAGCGGCGGTCGTCGCATCCCGGCATCCTTCTTACCGGGTGGAGGGGACGAACGGCACGGCGCGGGTGAGTCTTGGGCTGGACCTTCCCTCTGACTGGCAACCGCTCGACGATCTCTCGAACCTGTTGCGCGGCGAGAAGCGGGCCGAGTACACGGCGGACGGTGTCGCGCTCTCGGGCGAGGAGCTATTCGATGGACTACGTTGCTTCCTCCGCAAGCAACGGTCCGGGACGGCCGCGAGGGAGTGGTGTACGCCGCGCTCGCTGGAGGGTAAGCAGCTCTTCCCGTGCAAGCAGATCCACGTCTACGACAACGACCACCTTACGAAGGGCTCCTGGTATGGCTTCGGCGAGATGGGCGAGGACGGCGTCTTCGAGGTGGACAAGGAAGCCATCACCGACCGCGTCCTCTCCGATCTCGGCCCGTGCGTGCGCTGTCCCATCCTGGACCTCGACACGACCGCCGAGCTGGTCGCCCGGCTGCCGGAGCGGATAGACCCGAGTAAGGAAGAGGGCTGGCGCTACCGCGAAGATGGCCCCCTGACGAGCTGGAAGGTCTCCAAGAGCCGCGAGGCTATTACGGAGGCGACGACCTCCGCCGAGGAGAAGCAGACGCTCCTCGAAAGGCTCGCGCAGAGCGTGCGGAGCGGCGGGGTGAACGTCGCGGCGGCGAGCGGGGCCGCGCCGGGCAGCCGCAACGTGCCGCAGACCCGTTACGAGGACGTGGGGGGGATGCGCGAGACCGTGGCGCTCGTGCGGGAGTCGGTGGAGTTGCCGATCACGCACCCTGAGATCTTCAAACAACTTGGCATCCGGCCGCACAAGGGCATCCTGTTCTACGGCCCGCCCGGAACCGGCAAGACCTTACTTGCCCGCGCCGTCGCGCACGAGAGCGGGGCGCACTTCATCGCCGTCTCGGGGCCGGAGATCCTGAACAAGTTCTGGGGCCAGAGCGAGGCGAAGCTGCGCTCCATCTTCAACGAAGCGCGGACTAAAAGCCCCGCGATCATACTCTTCGACGAGATAGACTCCTTCGCCTCCTCACGCGACATGATGAGCGAGTCCTTCGAAGCGACCCTCGTCTCCCAGCTACTCTCGCTGATGGACGGCATGAGCGACCTCGGGAGGGTCTGCGTCATAGCCACCACTAACCGGCCGAGCGCCCTGGATTCGGCGCTCCGGCGTCCGGGACGCTTCGACCACGAGATCGAGATAGGTTTGCCCGACGCCGAGGCGCGGCTGCACATACTCAAGATCCACACGAAGAACATGCCCACCGACCCGGACCTGGATATCAAGCAGATCGCACAGATAACCGGCAGCTACTCCGGCGCGGACCTCGAAGCCCTCTGCCGCGAGGCCGCCCTGGTGTGCATGCGCCGCTCCATAAACCTGCGCGACTTCGAGAAGCGCATAGCCTCGCACCAACTCTCCGCCCTCTCCGTCACCACCTATGACTTCCGCACCGCCATGAAGCGCGTCGGCCCCAGCATCCGCCGCTAGATCCAGGCTCTCAATACCTCGTTTTACGTTCCTTTCCGGTAATTGTGCCAATAACAAGGGAACGACATCAAATGTGCTAAAGTGGCAATGTACATGTGTAGCGAAGCCTTCTTAAGGAGACGAGATGCGGACGCAAGACAAGGGCAGGAAGGTACGGCTCTCAATAGAGGTCGAGCCGGAGCTACACCGGCGGGTGAAGATCGCCGCGACCGAGCGGGACATGACGATGAGGGACTATGTGGTTCGGCTCCTCGAAGGCGTGGCCGCGGAGGAGGCAAGCAGAAAGGACGACGGCGAGGCAGCCGACCTAGCGCGCGTCAGCGCGCCGGTTTTTGCACGGGACTGGGAGTCCGAAGAGGACTCGGTGTACGACGAGCTGTCGTGACGGCTTACCGGAGGGGCGACGTCGTGCTGGTGGCGATGGACTTCACCGACCGTTCCGGAAGCAAGCTGAGGCCCGCCGTGGTGGTCTCCGGGGAGGACTACAATAGCCGGACGCCGGATGTGCTGATCGCCTCGATAACGGGCAACCTTGGAGCCATCCCTCATCCCGGCGACCACCGCATCGAAGCGTGGAAAGCGGCGGGTCTTCTCAAACCGTCACTGGCGCAGACCAAGCTCGCAACCGTGGAGGCTTCGATCATCCGCCGCAAGCTCGGCGAACTGGACCCGGAAGATCTGTCATCGTTCTCTCAAGGGCTTAGAGACGCGCTGGCTCTCGCTGACGAACGCAACACGTAGACCTGAGTCGAGGGCTTCGACGTACTCTCGGGCGCACCTACGACTTCCGCACCGCCATGAAGCGCGTCGGTCCCAGCATCCGCCGCTAGAAGGGGCTCGGCTCTCGCGCTTTTACAGGATTTCCCGAAGACATCTGAGATAGTCACGGTGTTAGCCGCCGAATGTCACGGAGAGTTCGGCTTGGGCAAGACCGGGGAAGGAGATCCCACCCCCAATCGTCCAGGAGCGGGGCGTGATCAGGTTAGAGACGATGGGCCACAGGCTCCGTGCCGCGCTGCGGATCATGGGAGCCAGAAGTTCCCACAGTTTCAGTACCTTGCCGGCAACCTTCCGTACGGCATGTGTGTTGTCTCCAAAAGGGAGCGCCGACGTGAGCTTTTCCCTGAGCCTGGCGGCGAATCCCGAGCGGGATGTGTCTATGGCCCGCAAGCTCGCCGTGGTGCTCATCACGTATCCGAGCCTTCTCTTTTCTTCCTCGCTGTTCTCTTCTACCGATTGCCAGGGTTCTTCGCCTTCGGGCGTGTTCTTCTGTATCTCCTCCACCCTGTTCAGGTCATACTCGACGGCTTCGCAAGCCTCTATCATTCGCTCAAGCTCGTCGCGCTCCTCCGAGTCGAGCAGACCGTACTCGCGGAGAGCCGCAACTTCCTCTACGCTGAGCCCTCCACGGGCCAGAAGGTTATGTATCGCTTCTAGGTTCGGTGCTTCCGGCCTGTCGGCTTCCTCTTCTTCGTAACGATGCCCTTCAAAATACTGCTCTCCGTAGTAAGGGCTCAGCAGCGCCCAGGCCGCGACGCGCAGTTGCTCTACGCTCTCGCGCACCCGCTGCAACTCTCGGCGCTTGAACCGGCGCGGTGCAGTATCTCTCGGTTCATCTGACACGATCAACCTCCTCGTCGAGTATCGGCTTTTCGAGGCGATGCGGCCGGGGCTTTATTGGGGCAACGTTTCCCACCGTGAGCGGTTTGCCGGGCGGGGTGAGCCTCCCGGGCGATGGTGCAGAAGACGATCCACCCAGCAAGCAGGTCGCAGGCCGCGCCACGCCCAACCACCGATGGCGATCTAGCGGCGCTTGATTATAGTGAAGCGCCAGCTCTTCGTCGCGCTCTTGCCGAGACTGTCCGTCGCCACGATCTTGACCGTGTGCCTGCCCCTGGAGAGCTTCGGGGAGGCGCTGAGCAGGTCCCTGGCTCCCGCCACGTACCTGAAGCTCTTGCGCTTGCCGTCCACGAACAGCTTTATGTTCCGCGCCGCCAACTCACCGGAGTCGTCGCGGATGCGGGCCTTGATCAGCGGCGTGGTGTCGGAGGTCTTCGAGCCTATCTTCGGGCTAAGGGGTGTGATGACCGGCGCGGCGTTGGGAGCGGGAGCAGGGGGACCGGGCGACGGTGCTGGGGGGATGGGACCGGGCGACGGTGCTGGGGGGTTGGGACTGGGCGTCGGAGTAGGGCAGGTCGGACAGTCCTGCGCCCCGGCGTAGCCGGCGAAGGCGGCCTGCGCGGAGAGCATCGCCACCGTCACCATCGCGGCGGTTATCGCCCTACGGCGGCCCATTCCGGGGTGCGCCACCTCGCCCTTGGTCTCTTTGTTTAGTTCCGTCATTCGCATCTCCTTTCTCGCCTTCCCCGGCCACCTTGCCGGTCCGTGTGGACGCTCTCCTAGCCGCCGCTCTTCTCCTCAAAGGGCCTCAACCTCATGCCGGTCTGGTGCTCCCCGGCGGAGACGCCCGTGGGTGAGGTGCCCTTGACGTAGTGCTTCTGCCAGCCGTATCTCCTTCGGGCCGCCTCCCTCTCGCCCTCGTCCTCTAAGGCTGAGGCCCGTTGCCCAGCGGTGAGGAACTTCCAGCGGCTCTCGGCCCACTTCCAGTAGTCATAGGCGGTCTCCAGGTCGTCGTTTATGTTCCGCACCTCGGGGACGAAGCACTCAAGCTCCCCACGCTTCTGGGGTGCGATCATGCAGATCGGCTCCCCTTCCCCGAATCGAACCGGGTGGTTCGGGCGGGTGAACTTCCAATTCATCGTGAAGCTCCCCACCAGCCAATCGGTTTCCACCAGCCCTTCAAGCGCGAAGATGCCGTCCTTCGGCAGATTGGCCGGGCCACGGGCCAGCAGGTTGTAGCCGGGCGGCGTCCTCACGAGGTAGGGGACGTGGAAGGTCAGTACGCCGAACCCGAAATGGCCCGCCGCCAGGGCCGACTCCCCCTCGCGGGCCGCCCGGAGGTACTCTACCCGCACCGCCTCCTTCTGCTCGCCGCCGTCCCACACGGCTTCGAAGGGCCGGTCGTTCAGGACGAACCATCCGGCCTGGTTCGCCATACACAGGGGCAGGCAGCGGTTGGCGAAGCGGTCGGTGGTCGCGTCCATCCACGCCCGCGCCTTCGGCGCCGGTACGAGACGTACCCCCGAGGGGGAAGTACGGAAGGCGAGCAGGCGATGCGTGCCCTCCTCCACTTTCGCGCCGTGCTGAGTCCGTTCCTTTGACACAGTCGTCACGATAGCGGGGGGGGTACGCGCGCATCCCCCAGATGGGGTATCTTTGCGGTTACTTGCGCGTTGCTTTGTGTTGCTAACTCCTGGCGGCTTCTCCGCTGCCGTAGCGGGGCGGCATCCGCCAAGACAGGCAGATTAGTGCGGGGGCGCCGCGTGTGCTACCGTTAGCCGGTTTTTCGGAGCGGAAGGTGCATTCATGAGTCTTCTGACGGAGGCGCTCGTTATCAGTGGCGTGGCGATGGATCTCGTAGGGGCGGGGATTCTCTCACACGCGCACAACGCGGAGTCGATAGTGGAGATAAAGGCGGAGATCGGGGCCGAGAAGAAAGCTCTTGGCGAGGACGACGCCATCGCAACCCACGCCCAACTCCTCGCCGAGAAGCGCGCCGGCTTCTTTATCTTGACTGTCGGGCTCGTCCTGTACCTCTCCGGTCTGGTCTTGAAGAGCCCCGAAGGAACAGGGACGATGATCATCCTCGCGTCGGGAGTGGTTATAGTCTGCATCGTCGGGACCGTGATCTGGACGCGCGTCGTCGGCACTAAGGTGAAGGAACAGGCCCGTAAGGCGGAGAAAGACGGCAACGAGGACGAACTCCCGGAACAGTAGTCCTGGCGGGACGCACGGCCATCACGTACGCTGCCGCCCATGATGCGTAGGACATTGCCGTGGTTGCCCTGGATCGCCATGATCGCGGCGCTGGCGGCTACCGCGTACCAGCTCCGTGTCCAGGGGCGGCTGTGGATGTGCTCCTGCGAATATCTCCTCCTGTGGTCGGGGGACGCCTGGAGCTCGGACAACTCGCAGCACCTGCTGGACCCGTACAGCTTCACGCACGTGCTCCACGGCTTCGTGTTCTACGGGTTGCTGGCGCTGATCGTCCCGCGGCTGCCGGCGATCTGGCGTCTCACTCTCGCAGTCTCCATCGAGGCCGTGTGGGAGGTCGTCGAGAACTCGGAGTTCGTGATCCAACGCTACCGCGAAGGGACCGCCGCGCTCGGCTACACTGGCGACACGGTGGTGAACTCGCTCTCCGATATCGTCCTGTGCGGGCTCGGGTTCATGGTTGCCCAGCGCCTGGGGTTCCGTCGTACGCTCGCGGTGTTCGTAGTGATAGAGGTGTTGCTGGCGTTCTGGATCCGGGACAACCTCAGCCTGAATATACTGATGCTCATCTACCCGGTAGACGCCATCAAGGAATGGCAGGCGGCGGGCCACTAGAAACGCCTGCCTCTACTCCGGCGAAGGCACCGCCGGCTCGTTCTCGCCGCGAGCCAGACGCCGCCGCGCCGTCTCCCTCCCGCCGACGGCCCGGACGTGTTCGGTGGCTTTGGCGAGCCCGAAGACGGGCATATTGGAGTAGATCGCCTCGTAGTTGCTCCGCTCCACTATGTACGTCTCGTGGAAGATTCCGACGCTACCATCCTTCCCGACGCTCCGGTTGAAGCGCTGCTAGGCGGGCATGTGCGGATCGTCCGGGTTGCGGGCGAAGCGCTCCAAATCCTCGAACGACCGCCAATACTGAACGAGGGCCGGTCCCCGCCAGTAAAGAAAGAACTCCGAGCCGAGGAAGCCCTTTTCGGGGTGCTCGTAGAGTTCCTTGAGCATCGGCCCCATTGCGCGGGCAGTGGGGAGCCATTTCCTGACGGCGAAGAGGTTGTTGATCCTCATCCCGATGATGAACACAACGAACGGCTCGTCGGTGCGCGCCGTGTATCGGCCGTTTATGATCGGGGCCATCCGCTAGTCCTCCTCTCGTGTCTCACGCTCGACGATCAACTCCCGCACCCGCAGGCGGCCGACCTCCAACTCTTCTATGGAGAGGTGCTCGATCTTCCCGCGTTTCACGGCGAGCGCCCGGATCGCCAAAGCTCCGATAGCCACCGCTCCGACCGCCGTGGCCCCCACCGCCAGAGCGCCGAGGCTCATCCAACCGAGCCCCGTAGCCGCCCGCGCGAACGCTACCTGCGCTCCAAATCGTGGCTGCCGCGTATCAATGACTTCTCTTGCCTTCATCAGCAATCTCCTTTCCGGATCGAGGATTCACCCTGGCTCGCAACCCGCCGAGCGCCGTAACCGCCAACAACGCCACGCTGATCACCAGTCCTGCTAATACGAAGAGCGCGAACAGCCCGACCAACGGGTTGCCGTAGACCATGTAGATGTCGCGTAGCGGAGCTTCGTAGTCTCCCAGCGGTACGAAATGGACGAAGCCGAGTAGCGCCAGCCCCACGACTGCGACGAACAGATGATAGCCCGCTATCTTGTGTCCTCTCGCCGTCAGGTAGATGCCCGGCAGTATGAGCGCGTAGATCAGCAAGCTGAAGGTGAACGGCGTGACTTCCGCCTGAAACGGCCAGCCCGAATGATTGCCCCGTATTACGTGGTCCGTGTGATGCAGCAAGCCGAAGACCACCGCAGCGCCCGCGAACGTTAGCAACCTTCTTCGCGTTCGCCCTGCGTCCCTCTCGGACGCCGCTATCTCACTCACGCCGGCGCTCACCGCACACCTTCGATCTGGCGGTCTGATTCCCAGAGCGCGTAGAAGAGCGCGCCACCCCTCACCCGCACCTCTAGGTGCCCGCCATCAGCCAACTCTTTGAGCTTTCTATCCGCCTCGTCCACCGTCATAGAGGTCTCCGCCGCCGCACCGGCCGCGGATAACGCGCCACGCTCCCTGAGCGTCTCCAGCAACTCCCGCTCCCGTTGCTGCTCTGGGATTCGTGCCGGACGGCTCTCACTCAACCCCGCGATACCGCTCCCGAGCATCCCGAAAGTCGGGAACGCCACCCAGAAGTACGTCGTGAAGATCCACCACACCGGAGTAAACGCCAGTACCACCCCCGACAACACCACCGGCGTCAGTACCGAGAGCGCCACCGCCGCCCGCGCCTCCGGACTCATCGTCTCTGCGTCGAGCCCGAACATACTGTGGTGGCGCCCAGAAACAAACCCCGCTCCACCCCTCGCAAACGACCTGCCGCACATTACTTTCTCCTTCCGCTGCGCCAATCCTTTATGTAAGTATCGACATATGGTACTCTATGACCCAACGATCCATATGTCAAGAGGAACATAAAAAGAAATATTGGAGGAAGATGACGACGCTTGGGTATGCGATTCTGGGATTGCTGGCGCAGGAGGCATTAAGCGGGTATGACCTGACGCAGCGGATGAAAGGGAGGGTGGGAAATTTTTGGAGTGCGGGGCACAGCCAGATCTACCCGGAGCTCTCCCGGCTCGAAGCGGGCGGTCACGTAACGCACAGCGTGGTCGCGCAGCAGGATCGCCCGGACAAGAAGGTCTACGAGATCACGACCAGAGGGCTCGAAGCTCTAAAGGAGTGGGTGACGGAACCTCCGACACCGCGTGCTCCGCGGGATGAGCTCGTGCTCAAGGCGTACTGCGTGTGGCTCGCCGACCCGGAGAAGTCGGCGCGGCTCTTCAGGGAGGAGGAGCTTCGGCACGAGGATCAACTAGCGAGATACAAGAAGACGCGGAAGTGGATGGAGGGCGAGCATGGAGAGGAGGTGGTTCGACCGGATTCCCCGTGGTTCGCCGGATACGCCGCGCTCCGGCGTGGCATCATCTACGAGCGCGGATATGCTGAATGGTGCCGCTGGGTGGCCGACTCCATCGAGGGGAAATTAGACTCGCCCACGAAGCGCGAGAAGAAAAAGGGCAAGAAGAAGAGCGCGTGATGGGGCCGCGCTTCCGATAGAATCGGTGTGCAAGCCACCTTCGGAGGAGACTTGGAGCTACGCAAGTATCGGGTAGAGGATCGGGGAGCGCTGGCGCGGCTGGCAAAGACGGCTTTCGGAGATCCCGGCGGCTCCGGTTACTGGGAGAGTTACTACGATCCCGAGAACGAGCGGCTGGATACGGAAGGGGTCCACGTCATCGAGGAGGATGGCGAGCCTCGCGCGACCGCGACCGTGCTACCGCTGGAGGTCTTCGTGGATGGCGAGCCGGTACCGATGGGCGGGGTCGCGGCGGTTACGGCGCATCCGGCCTACCGGCGCCGCGGCTACGCCGGAGAGTTGATGCGTGCCGCGCTGCGCGATATGCGCGATCGGGGCACGCACCTCTCGATGCTCTGGCCGTTCTCCCACGCTTTCTACCGCGTATACGGCTGGGAGCTCGCCGGAGAGAGCATCTCATACACCTTCAAACCCACCGACCTCCCGACCAGCCCCGAGCAGAAGCGCGTCCGGGCCTATCGTGAAGAAGACCTGCCACGCATGATGGAGATATTCGAGGCGGAGGCTCTAGACCACAGCCTCTGTGTGCGCCGGAACGAGGATCGTTGGCGCCAGTTCCTCGGGCGCAAGGAACAGGAGGCCGCCGTGTACGAGCGGGAGGGGAGAGTCGAGGGTTACGTCATATACAACATGTCCGATTGGAGCCACGAGAGCTACCCGTACCGGACTCTGAATGTTTCGGAGCTGACGGGCGAAACCCGCGAGGCGCGGGAAGCCATGATCTCTTTCATGGCCTCCCAGGACCCGCGGGTCTTCGAGATAAAGTATTCGACCCCGCGGGGCGAGCCCCTGCACCCCTATCTCCGAAGCTCTCACGTAAAGGCGGGGATAGAGCCGGAGTTCATGCTGCGTCTGGTGGACGTGGAGGGCGCTTTGGAGTTCAAGGCTCTCAGGGGGGAGCCGCTCGTCCTCGAAGTCTCCGACGACGGCGTCCCGGAGAACGCCGGAGAGTACACCATCGGCAACGGCGAAGTGGTCCGCGGCGCGGAGGCGGAGGAGCGGGTCTCGCTCGACGTGCGCCGGCTCGCGCAACTCTACGCCGGATACCTTCCGGCCCGCCAACTCG
>CALMWA010000329.1 GCA_937873125.1 uncultured Actinomycetes bacterium
AAGGCGGAGTACGACGAGATCTGGGACCGGCTCCGCCAGTCATACTTCGGCTTCGAGCATTACTTTATCGAGCGCAGCGCCCTAGACGACTCCCCCGAGGAACGCGAACGCGAGCTACGGACTAGATACGACGACGGCGGCTTCGGCCTGTGGCTGGGCAATTACCAGGACATGTTCTTTGTCAGGGAAGCCAACGAAGCCATCTCCGAGTGGGTGCGAGAGAGGATCAAAGAACGAGTAGATGATCCGGATACCGCCGAGAAACTGACCCCCCACGACCACCCGTTCGGGACGAAGCGGGTGCCGCTGGAGTCCAACTACTACGAAGCCTTCAACCGCGACAACGTCGAGCTCGTGGACTTGAAGGCCGCACCGATAGAGGAGATCACCCCGACCGGCCTTCGCACCAGTGACGCCGAGTACGAGTTCGACATCCTCGTGTATGCTACCGGCTTCGACGCGATGACCGGCCCGCTCAACAAAATAGACATCCGCGGCAGGGGCGGAAAGCTGCTGCGGGACAAGTGGTCCGATGGTCCGCGCTCCTACCTCGGGCTGACCGTCGCGGACTTCCCCAACATGTTCACCATAACCGGCCCCGGCAGCCCCTCGGTGCTCTCGAACATGCCGGTCTCCATAGAGCAACACGTCGAGTTCATCTCGAGGATCATCTCCGACATGCGCGAGCGCGGCGTCGAGGTGATCGAACCGACGCAGCAAGCCGAGGACGAGTGGACGGCCCACTCGCAGGAGGTAGCCCACTCGACGCTGCTCCCGCAGTCCGCCACCTGGTACATGGGGGCGAACATCCCCGGTAAACCCCGTGTCTTCATGCCGTATCTAGGCGGCGTCGGGCCGTACCGCCAGAAGTGCGACGAGATCGCCGCCAACGACTACGAAGGCTTCGCCCTCAAGTCATGACGTTTGACGGGAAGGCGCAGCGTGTCATTCTCACGTCGCGCCTTCCGTGATCAGCAAGACTTCCGCGCGGGGAATTCTCCGTAACGCGACGACAACACCAACTCGAAGGAGAAACCAATGGCACGACTGTCCGGCAAGGTCGCTATCGTCACCGGCGGCGCGAACGGTCTCGGCGAGGCCATTTCGACCCGCATGGCCGAAGAGGGAGCCATGATTGCGGTTCTCGACCGTGACGAGGACGGTGGTAAACGGGTCGCCGGGAAGCTATCCGACTCAGGCGCGAAGGCCGCGTTCTTCGCCTGCGACGTTACGCGGGAGGACGACGTTTCTTCCGCCATCTCCGCCGCCGCCGAGCAGTTCGGCAGCGTTGACATATTGGTTAACAACGCGGGCATCGAAGGCGTTAACAAGCCCACCCACGAGCTGGCGCTCGAGGAGTGGGAACTCGTTATGTCCGTCAACACTACCGCGGTCTTCCTGTGTACGAAGCACGCGATCCCACACCTGAAGCAGGCGGGTGGCGGCAGCATCATCAACATCTCTTCGATCTACGGCATCCTCGGTGGCGGGGATGTACCGCCTTACCATGCCTCGAAGGGGGCGGTGCGCGTGATGAGCAAGAACGACGCGCTCACCTACGCCGCTGACAAGATCCGCGTCAACTCCATACACCCCGGCTTCATCTTCACCTCAATGGTGCACCGCTACGCCACCGAGGCCGGGTTGAGCGAGGAAGATGCTCGCTCCATCCTCGACCCTGCGCACCCGCTCGGCGGCACGGGTGAGCCTGACGACATAGCGTGGGGCGCCGTCTACCTGGCCTCGGATCAAGCCAAATGGGTAACCGGCTCCGAACTAGTGATCGACGGAGGATACACCGCCCGCTAACTGCCTGGCGGGTCACGACCATCACGCTCCGAGGATCCGGTGCCGAGGCGCCGGTCGGACCAACCGCGAACGCTGACTCGCTGGTGGCCGTGCACCACCGCGTACACGATCAGCCCGAGCGCACCGCCGAACTGCAAAACGGCGCGGGCGATTTGATGGTACTTGGGGCGAATATCCTGGGCAAGCCGCGCGTCTTCCTGCTTTACCTGGGCAGCGTCGACACCTACCGGCAGAATTGTGCAGAGGCCGTGGCGAACGGTTTCGAGGAATTCACATGCGTGCCATGATCCCCGCGAAGTCCTGACGGGACGATCGAGTTGCCCTCAACCGGGGATCACTCAGACCACTACCTCGACGTAAATCGCCAACATTCTCTGGCCTCATACTTTACTCTCCGGCCCGTAGCCCTCCAGCCGCTGCTTGATCGCGTTCAAGAACTTTAACGCTTGCCCGCCGTCAAGGATGCGATGGTCGAAGGAGACTTCCAGGTTCATCATGCTACGGATGGCAATAGCGTCATCGATGACTACCGTACGCTTCACGATGGCTTCAGCGGATAGTATGGCCGCCTGTGGATAGTTGATGATCGGCGTCGAGACCACACTGCCGAGTGATCCAGGGTTATTGACCGTGAACGTACCGCCGGAGATGTCCTCCGTGCCGAGCCGCCCGCTCCGTGCTCTACGCACCACATCGTCTATCCTGCGTGCGAGCCCGGTGATGTTCAGCTCGTCGGCGTTCGGGATCACGGGGACTATTAGGGCGTCTTCGAGGTCCACGGCGATGCCGACGTTGATGCGCTTCCTCAGAACGATCCTATCCTCGTCCCAAACGGAGTTGAGAACCGGGTGCTCCTTAAGACTCTCGACAACCGCCTTCACGATGAACGGCAGGTACGTGAGCTTCACGCCCTCGCGCTCGGCAAACACCGCCTTCTCCCGCTCACGCAGGCGCACGAGTCCCGTCATGTCCACCTCGACCATCGTCCAGGCGTGCGGGGCTTCGCGCTTGCTCATGGACATGCGGTTCGCTATCGTCCGCCGGATGGGGGTAAGCTCCCGAACCCGGTCGCCCTCGTGTACCGGCGTGCGCTCCCGATCGGGCTCGGTGGCCGGCGCGTACTCGGGTTCCCTTCCTCGTTCCTCGATGTAACTCTCGATGTCCTTCCTTGTAACGCGCCCGCCGGTGCCGGAGCCCTCAATCTCCGCTATCTCCACGCCGTGTTCGGCGGCCAGCCGTCTCACGACCGGCGAGGAGCGGGTCAGGCGCAATTCCTCGGCGCTTCGTGTCCCGAGTCCGCCGTCCGGCTCGCGCACGACCCGCGCTCCGAAACCGGCGCTCGTGCTCCCGTGTCCATTCGTCTGTGACGCCGCGCCCCGGTCCTCGACTTCCCCCGCGACGGGCACGGCCTGCGTACCGGCGGCCGGGAACTCCTCGGTCGGGGCTTCGGCGGCGACGTTCTCACGCGGCGGAGCGGCGGAAGACTCGCTCTCTCCGGCGATGGAGACCAGTGCGATCTCGGTCCCCACGTCGACCGTTGCGCCCTCGGAGATGAGTAGCTTCTCGATCCTGCCGGCCACGGGCGACGGCAGCTCGGCGTTGACCTTGTCGGTGTCCACCTCGGCGAGCGGCTCGTCCATCGCCACCTCGTCGCCCTCGGCCTTGAGCCAGCGGGTGACGGTGCCCTCGGTCACCGACTCGCCCAGGGCCGGCATCGTCACCGTCTCTCCCCCCGCCGCGCCACCCGACGAGGCATCCGGAGCGGAAGCAGGTGCCCCGGCCGTCTCCGGCTCGCTCGTGCCGGGAGCAGGTGCCTGCTCGGTGCCATGGGCCGCGTCGACCGCCTCGTCGGACGGCGGGACCGGCTGGTCGGTGGGAGCCGCCTGCTGCGGCGCCTGCGGGGACGGCTGAGCCTGCGAGGAGACCTCCACCTGGGCCGCGCCCTGGCCGGCGGGCGCCGCCTCGCCTTCACCGATGACGGCGAGGTCCGAGCCGACGGGCACCGTGTCGTCCTCCTGGACGAGGATCTCCTGCAGCGTCCCAGCGGTCGGTGACGGGATCTCCGTGTCGACCTTGTCGGTGGAGACCTCGAGCAGGGGCTCATCGACCTCCACCCGGTCGCCGACGCTCTTCAGCCAGCGGGTGACGGTGCCCTCAGTGACGGATTCCCCCAGGGCCGGCATGGTCACGCGTTCGGACATGGCGTGTGTTCTCCTGTCGTTCCAGTTCTGGCTGTGTGGTCAGGCATGTGCGTGCAAGGGCTTCCCGGCCAGGGCCAAGTGTGCCTCGCCCAGCGCCTCGTTCTGGGTCGGATGCGCGTGCAGAAGCCCGGCGACGTCCTCAGGGTGGGCCTCCCAGCCGACGATGAGCTGCGCCTCGCCGACCTGCTCGCCCACCCGCGCGCCGATCATCGAGATGCCGACGACCGGGCCGTTCTCGCGCCGCACAAGCTTGACGAACCCCTGGGTGCCGATGATCTGCGACCGTCCGTTGCCGCCGAGGTTGTACTCGTAGGTGCGCACCGCGTCGCCGAAGCGCTCCCGGGCCTGCGTCTCGGTCAGCCCGACGCTGGCGATCTCGGGGTCGCAGTAGGTCACCCGCGGGATGCTGTCGTCGTCGACCACCGCGGGCGAGAGGCCGGCGATGTCCTCGGCGACGAAGATGCCGTGGGCGAAGCCTCGGTGCGCGAGCTGCAGGCCGGGCACGATGTCGCCCACGGCATACACGCCCTCAACCCCGGTGCGCAGCCGTGCGTCGGTGCGCACGTAGCCACGATCCAGGGTGACGCCGGCCTCCTCGTAGCCCAGCCCGGCCGTGGTCGGGCCTCGTCCGACGGCCACGAGGAGCAGGTCGGCCTCGACGGGCTCTGCGCCCTCGAGCGAGACGGTGACCGAGCCGCCCGACTGGGTGGCGCCCGTGAAGCGGGTGCTGGTCCGCACGGTGATCTTCCGCTTGCGGAACGCACGCTCCAGCTGCTTGGAGACGGCCTCGTCCTCGGTGGGCACGAGCCGAGGCAGGGCCTCGACGACGGTGACCTCCGCGCCGAAGCTGCGCCACACCGAGGCGAACTCGACGCCGATGACACCGCCCCCGAGCACGACGACCCGGTCCGGCACCTCGTCGAGCCGCAGCGCCTCGTCGCTCGTCACGATCCGACCACCCACCTCGAGGCCGGGCAGGCTCTTCGGCCGGCTTCCGGTGGCCAGCACGAGGTGGCTGCCGGTGAGGCGACGCGCGCCCACGGCCACCGTCCTCGGCCCGTCGAGCGCGCCGGCCCCCTCGACGTAGTCGATGCCGGCCGACGAGACCAGTCCCTGCAGGCCCTTGTGCAGTCGGCGCACGACCGCGTCCTTGTACGCGCCCACGGTGGCCATGTCGATCGACTCGACGGTGGCGCGCACGCCGATGGCCGCCCCGTGACGGGCGGCGTCCGCCACCTCGGCTGCGTGCAGCAGCGCCTTGGTCGGGATGCAGCCCTGGTGCAGGCAGGTGCCGCCGAGCCGCGCCTGCTCGACGAGGGCGACGCGCAGGCCGAGTTGCGCGGAGCGCAGGGCGCAGGCGTAACCGGCCGACCCACCACCGAGGATGACGACGTCGTAGTCGCCAGCATCGCTCGCCGACATGGGGGCTGCTCCTCGGTTTCAGGCTAAAAGGTCCCGGACGGGGCCGGGCGGTGCGCAGCTCCAGACCCACCCTGCCGGTCGGGGCCCGTGCCGCAGGAGCATCTTGTCACTGATCGCGTGCCCCGGCATAAGCAGGTAGCGCCCCGTCGGCGCGCCGTCCGGGTCGTACAGTGCGGTCATGGGTTGGTTCTCCCGCCGCTCGAGCGGCACGCCGCGACGGGGCCGCTCCGACGGGCCCGAGATGGAGATCGACCGCCGGGCGGCGGTCACGCACCTGCGTGGGTTCGCCGAGACCCGGCGCGGCGTCGAGGCCTACGTCGAGCCGGCGACGAGCGTGACGACGACCACCGTGGTGCTCATCGCGTTCGACGGTGAGTGGACCCGCCGGGCGCTCGGGTCGCGCAAGGACGCCTTCGAGTCATGCCAGCGGCTCGGCATACCGGTCTATGACGTGAACCAGACGGGCTACCCGAGCCGGATGCGGGAGTGGAACACCCGCCAGCGTCGCGGCGGGCGATAACGACTGGCACGTATGCCGCCGGGCTGACAGGGTGGGAACGTCCCGCCGCGTCGTCTCCAGGAGGTTGCTGTCATGTCCCAGCCGGAAGGGTCGCCCACCGGCCCGAGCGAGGAGACGAAGGCGAAGTTCCGTGCCGCCCTGGACAAGAAGCATGCCCACGGCGGCAAGGACGTGGCGGGCGAGGCGGACCGCAGCAAGGTCCACGGCGCCCACGGCCCGGCCAAGGCGCAGCAGATGTTCCGCCGCAAGTCCGGCGGCTGA
>CALMWA010000330.1 GCA_937873125.1 uncultured Actinomycetes bacterium
CCGGGTGATAACACGGTGATGAACGTGGAGCTCATTGCGCCTATAGCTATGGACGAGGGCCTCAACTTCGCCATCCGTGAGGGTGGGCGTACGGTTGGTGCTGGTGTCGTCACTGAAATAGTAGAGTAGGCGAAAAGCCTGACGTATGAGGGGCGGTACAATGTGCCGTCCCTGTGATTTGGAGGAATGTTGTGCGACAATTAGTAACGCTGGCTTGCGAGGAGTGCAAGCGCCGGAACTACAGCAGCCGCAAGAACCGGCGGAACACTCCGGATCGCATCGAGCTGAAGAAGTTCTGTCCGTGGTGCCGGCAGCATACGGCGCACCGGGAGACCCGTTAAGGGGCCGAGACAGAGGGCAGTAGCTCAGTTGGAAGAGCAGCGGTCTCCAAAACCGCAGGTCGTGGGTTCGAGTCCCTCCTGCCCTGCTCCAGTAGACAAAACCAGGCGAGGAAGTAATGGGTAAAAAGCGCGGTTCTGCGGCTCCGGCCAAGGGGACCAACAAGAAGTCACAGCAGCAGCCCAAGAAGGGTTTCTTCAGCGGCATCAGGGAGTTCGTTCGCGGGGTCCGCACCGAGTTGAAGCGGGTTAGCTGGCCGAACCGGGATCAACTCCGCCAGAGCACGGCGGTCGTGTTGATCATTGTGCTGGTGCTCGGCGCTTACGTCGCCGCCTGGGACTTCGTTTTCCAGAATCTCGCTCGCCTGATATTCCTAAGTTAGCAGGAGCTCACAGACTTGAAGAAGTGGTTTGTCATCAACACATACTCGGGACACGAGAACAAGGTCCGCACGACGCTTGAGCGACGAGTTGAGTCTCTCGGCGTGGGCCGCCATTTTGGAGATATTCGTATCCCGATGGAGAGCGTCATCGAGATCAAGGACGGCAAGAAGGTCCCCGTTGAGCAGCGCCAATTCCCAGGGTACATCCTAGTGAATATGGACATGAATGAGAACACCTGGCAGATCGTGCGCCAGACGCCGGGCGTGACCCAGATCGTCGGCAATGGTGACACGCCGTTGCCGCTCAGCCGGGGCGAGGTCGAGCGGCTGCTGCATCCGGGCGAGGCGGCGGAGGCAGCGCGGGAGAAGGTCAAGACGACGGTTGATTACACCATCGGGGAGACGGTCAAGGTCATAGGAGGGCCACTCTCGGACTTCACGGGTGCGATCTCGGATATCAACGTGGACCAGTCGAGGCTGAAGGTTTTGGTCTCCATCTTCGGCCGGGAGACGCCGGTCGAGCTCTCTTTCAATCAAGTAGCCAAGCTCTAAAATCAATAGGAAAGGCATCTCATGGGTAGAGGACGCGGGCGCCGCGTAGCGCGCAAATTGAAGTTACAGATCACGGGCGGACAGGCGAACCCCGCCCCGCCGGTCGGGCCGGCGCTGGGCCAGGCTCAGGTGAACATCGGGGAGTTCGTGCGGCAGTTTAACGACGCCACGCGCGACCAGATGGGGCAGGTCGTCCCCGTGGAGATCACAGTCTTCGAGGACCGCTCCTTTACGTTTATCACCAAGACACCCCCGGCGGCGTTCCTGCTGAAGCAGGCCGCGGGTCTGGAGAAGGGCAGCGGCGAACCAAACAGCAACAAAGTTGGCGCTGTCAGCCGGGCGCAGGTCGAGGAGATAGCCAGGACAAAGATGCCGGACCTAAACGCCGCCGATATCGACGGCGCGGCGAAGATCGTCGAGGGTACGGCCCGGAGCATGGGGATAACCGTCAATGGGTAAGCGACTTTTGGAACAGAAGGCGAAGATCGACCGCGAGCGTTTTTATGGCCCGCGCGAGGCGTTGGAGATACTCAAGGAGGTCGAGGGCGTCAAGTTTGACGAGAGCGTCGAGGCGCACGTCAACCTGAACGTGGACCCGCGCCGTGCCGACCAGATGGTTCGCGGCACCCTGATGCTCCCGAACGGCACCGGCAAGACGCGCCGGGTCGCCGTCTTCGCCACCGGCGAGAAGGCCCGCGAGGCCGAGGACGCCGGCGCGGACGTTGTCGGCTCCGACGACCTGGCGGCCCGCATCCGGGACGAGAACTTCATGGACTTCGACGTGGCGGTCGCGACGCCGGATCAGATGAGCGTCGTGGGACGTCTCGGGCAGGTGCTCGGTCCGCGTGGCCTGATGCCGAACCCGAAGAGTGGAACCGTTACTATGGATGTCGGCCGCGCGGTAGAGGACATCAAGAAGGGCAAGATCGAGTACCGCGTGGACCGCTACGGCATCATCCACTCCATCCTCGGCAAAAAGTCCTTCGACCTGGATAGTCTAGTGGCAAACTACTTCGCCCTGCGTGAGGAGCTTCAGAAGGTCCGTCCGGCGCCGGTGAAGGGCCGGTACTTCAAGTCCATCACCCTCACGACGACGATGGGTCCGTCGGTCAAGGTTGACCCTTCGGTGGAGAAGGAGTAATATCTCGCGCGGACTTTAAGTTAATAGAGTAAGCCGAAGACAGCCGGGGCTCGCGAGAGCTTAATCATCCGGCCGAGGTTGCGGAAAGCTTTACGGGATCTTTTTAGCCCCGAGCGCCTCTGCGGCCTCGGGGTTTTACATTTGGCGGAGGAGTTGAGTTGAAGAGGGAAGACAAGGAGAGGGTGATCTCGGATCTCGCGGGCAAGCTGCGCGATGGTTCAGCGGTGCTCGTGGATTACCAGGGCATCAACGTGGCGCAGAGCACCGACCTGCGTCGGGAGAGCCGCGAGAACGGCGTGGAGTTCGTGGTTGCTAAGAACACGCTAACGAAGCGGGCGGCTGACGAGGCCGGTATCGAGGGTCTGGAACAGTTCCTCATCGGGCCGACGGCACTGGCGTTCTCGGAGGACCCGGTGGCGAGCGCGAAGCTGATGGCGAAGTTCGCGGATCAGGTCGAATCGTTCGTCCTGAAGGGCGGCATCCTCGAAGGCGATCGGGTGCTCGACGAGACAGAGGTCGTGGCCCTGAGCAAACTGCCGAGTCGCGAACAGTTGCTGGCCCAGCTTATCGGGGCAATCCAGTTCCCGGTGGCCGGTCTGGTGAACGTGCTGAACGCGCCGTTGCGCAACCTGGCGGTAGTGATGAGCCAGGTAGCGGAGCAGAAGTCCGCGCAGGAATCGTAGAAAACGTAGAGAAGCAAGAGAAACAGGAGGAAAGAACATGGCTCTAAGCAATCAGGAGATACTCGACGCTATCAAGGAGAAGTCCGTACTGGAGGTCTCCGAGCTGGTCAAGATGTTCGAGGAAGAATTCGGTGTGTCGGCGGCGGCATTTGCTGCGGCCCCGGCGGCGGGCGCGGCGGCCGGCAACGGCGCGGCGGCGGCCGAGGAAGAGCAGACCGAGTTCGACGTCGTGCTCACCGGAGCGGGCGCCAAGAAGATCCAGGTTATCAAGGAGGTGCGCGCCGCTACGGGCCTCGGCTTGAAGGAGGCGAAGGCTCTCGTGGACGACGCCCCGAACCCGGTGAAGGAAGCGGTCTCCAAGGAGGACGCCGAGGCTCTGAAAGCCAAGCTAGAAGAGGCCGGCGCCACCGTCGAGCTGAAGTAGGCTACGAGCAAAAGGTTCCGGCCACTGGGAACACAACCCGGTGGCGGGGATTCGTTAGTAAGAGACGTCTCCGTTAATTACGGCGGCGTCTCTTTTTGCGCGGCGGAGCCAGCCGTGGACACGGACGACCCTACATCGCTTCATCTGTGGCACGACGCGGAGGGTTATGCTATATTGCCCGGCGTCGGCGAGCGGTTTGGTCGGCCACAATATTTTTTACATAGAACGCGGTTCGCGCGTCTTGACTTGCCCCGTCTTCGAGGGTAAGATATTCGTCTGCGTGTTTACCCGTTCTTCAAAAACCCTGCCCGGAGGAGAACTAACTTGGTGAGTCCCATTGTGCGCCGTAAGCGGCACCCCTATGCTCGGATGCAGACTGCTGATTTTCAGGTGCCACCCCTGGTCGAGATACAGATCAAGTCTTTCCAGAAATTCCTGGAGGAGGGGATACAGCGGACGTTGACGGAGATCTCTCCGATAGAAGACTACACGGGTTCCTATGCTGTGGAGTTCGGTGAGTCGTACTTCGAGGATCCGCCGGCTTCTATCGAGGAGTGCATCTCAAAGGATAAGACTTACTCGGCCCCGCTCTTCGTGAAGGTTCGTTTCATCATTAAGGAGACGGGCGAGCTTCGCGAGCAGGATGTGTTCATGGGCGACTTCCCGCTCATGACGGAGTCGGGAACGTTTGTTATTAACGGCACCGAGCGCGTCGTGGTTACGCAGCTCGTGCGTTCTCCGGGTGCGTACATCATGGAGCCCAAGGACGTTACGAAGCAGGTCCTCACGGCGAGCCTGATGCCGAGCCGCGGCTCTTGGCTAGAGTTCGAGGTCGAGCAGAAAGGCTACATCTCTGTCCGTATCGACCGGAAGAGGAAACTGCCGGTTACGGTGCTGCTCAAGGCGCTCGACATGGGCGGTCCCGAGGAGATCCTGCAAAGGTTCGGGGACTCGTGGCTGATCCGGAACACACTGGAGAAGGACGTTACGACGTCTCGTGACGACGCACTGCTGGAGGTCTTCCGGCGCCAACGTCCCGGCGAGCCGGTCAACGTCGAGAATGCCCAGAACTTGGTAGACGGGCTGTTCTTCGAGCCGAAGCGCTATGACCTCTCGGAGGTCGGGCGTTACAAGGTCAACAAGAAGCTCAAGCTGGACGTCCCTCTGGAGACGCACACGCTCACCATCGAGGACATCGAAGGGCTTTTGAAGCGGTTGATGGAGATCTCCGAGGGGGTCGCCGAGGACGAAGAGTTCGGCGGCAGGATCAACTACGACCGTATCCGAGGCAAGCTCGACGAGTACGAGCACTTCGGCAACCGGCGTCTCAGGACGGTTGGTGAGTTGGTGCAGGAGGCGTTTCGCATCGGCATGTACCGCATGGAGCGGGTCGTGCGGGAGCGCATGACGACGCAGGACACCGATACCATCACGCCGCAGACGGTGGTCAACACCAAGCCGGTCGCCAGCGCGATCAAGGAGTTCTTCGGCTCCTCGCAGCTCTCGCAGTTCATGGACCAGACGAATACCCTGAGCGGGTTGTCGCACAGAAGGCGCCTGAGTGCGATGGGGGCTGGCGGTCTGAGTCGGGAGCGGGCGCCGATAGAGGTGCGCGACGTGCATCCGACGCACTATGGCCGGATGTGCCCTATAGAGACGCCGGAGGGTCCGAACATCGGGCTCATCGGCCAGCTCTCCACCTACGCGACGGTTGACAAGTACGGATTCGTTCAGACGCCGTACCGGAAGGTCGTTGATGGGAAAGTGACCGAGGAGATCGAGTACCTGTCGGCCGATGAGGAGGAAGAACTCACCATCGCGCAGGCCAACACGCCCGTCGATATCAAGACCGGCAAGATCGAGGAGGGAGCCCAGATCCTGGCGCGGCGGCGCGGCGGCGACGTTGCGACCGTATCGCCCGAGGAAGTGGACTACATGGACGTGGCTCCGCTCCAGACGGTCTCCGTCGGGACGGCCCTGATCCCGTTCCTGGAGCACGACGACGCGAACCGCGCGCTCATGGGCGCGAACATGCAGCGGCAGGCGGTGCCGCTGCTTCGCAGCCAGGCCCCGTATGTCGGGACCGGCATGGAGTTCCGGGCGGCGGCGGATACCGGCGACGTGCTTCTAGCACGCAACGGCGGGACCGTCGAGCGAGTAGTGGCGGAGAAGGTCTCGGTTCGTCGCGAGGACGGCGAGGTGGACGAATATCGACTTCGCAAGTTCGCCCGCTCCAACCAGGGAACCTGCGTCAACCAGCGCCCGCTCGTAACGGAAGGGGAGAAGATTGAAGCCGGCACCGTGCTGGCCGACGGCTCCTCGACCGACGAGGGCGAGCTGGCGCTCGGTAAGAACCTGCTCGTGGCGTTCATGCCGTGGGAGGGGTTCAACTTCGAGGACGCGATCATCATCTCCGAGCGCATCGTCAAGGATGACGTGCTCACCTCCATCCACATCGAGGAGTATGAGGTTCAGGCGCGGGACACCAAGCTAGGACCCGAGGAGATCACGCGGGACATCCCGAACGCTTCGGATGACGTGCTGATGAACCTAGACGTCGACGGCATCATCCGCATCGGGGCGGAGGTCGGCTCCGGCGACGTGCTCGTCGGTAAGGTAACGCCCAAGGGCGAGTCCGAGCCGACGCCGGAGGAGAAGCTCCTGCGTGCGATCTTCGGCGAGAAGGCGCGTGAGGTGAAGGACTCTTCGCTCAAGGTTCCGCACGGCGAGGGCGGCGTCGTGATAGACGTGAAGCGTTTCAGCCGGGACGACGGCGACGAACTTCAGCCGGGCGTCAACGAGCAGGTGCGCGTGTTCGTGGCGAAGAAGCGCAAGATTGCGGAGGGCGACAAGCTCGCCGGACGCCACGGCAACAAGGGCGTCATCTCCAAGATCGTGCCGGAAGAGGACATGCCGTATATGGAAGACGGTCGTCCGGTGGACGTAATACTGTCGCCCCTCGGCGTGCCGAGCCGGATGAACATCGGCCAGATCCTCGAAACGCATCTCGGGTGGGCCGCGAGCCAGGGCCTCGGTGAGAACGGTGGCGAACCGACTTTCGTTTCGACCCCGGTCTTCTCCGGCGCCGAGGTGGAGGACATTGATAAGGCCATTGAGAAGGTGCGTACCAGCACCGGGGCCGGGGTCAAGATGGGACGTGGCGGGAAGGTCACGCTGCGCGACGGCCGCACCGGAGAGCCGTTCGACGGCCGCATTACGGTCGGTTACATGTACATACTGAAGCTCTTGCACCTGGTGGACGACAAGATCCACGCCCGTTCGACCGGCCCGTACTCGCTGGTCACGCAGCAGCCGCTCGGCGGCAAGGCGCAGTTCGGCGGACAGCGGTTCGGCGAGATGGAGGTGTGGGCGCTGGAGGCATATGGCGCGGCGCACACCTTGCAGGAGTTGCTCACGATAAAGAGCGACGACCGCGTGGGCCGGGTGAAGAGCTACGAGTCGATAGTGAAGGGCGAGAACATACCGGAGCCGGGCGTGCCGGCGAGCTTCAAGGTGCTGCTCAAGGAGATGCAGTCGCTAGGGCTCTCGGTTAAGCCGGTGTACAACGCGGAGGCGGCCGTAGAGGATACGGAGCGGCGCGATTGGGACGAGGCTGCTCGGGCGCTGGGGATCAACCTCAGCCGCGAGGAACCGACCGGAAACCTGGACGATGCGCCGGACTTCGGCAGAGGAGGGATCTAAACGTTGCAGGGACTAGAGCGCGACATAGACATAAATAAACTGGAGAAGATCTCCATCGGCCTTACTTCGGCCGAGGAGATCCGGGAGTGGTCCCGCGGCGAGGTTACGAAGCCGGAGACCATCAACTACCGCACCCTCCGCCCGGAGAAGGACGGCCTGTTCTGCGAGCGGATATTCGGTCCCTCGAAGGACTGGGAGTGCTACTGCGGCAAGTACAAGCGCATCCGCTTCAAAGGCATCATCTGCGAGCGCTGCGGCGTCGAGGTAACTCGCGCTCGCGTGCGTCGCGACCGCATGGGCCACGTAGAGCTTGCCGCCCCGATAGCGCACGTCTGGTTCGTGAAGGGTGTGCCGAGCCGGATGGGTTATCTTCTGGACATCAGCCCGAAGGATCTGGACCGGGTGCTGTACTTTGCTTCGTCCATCGTTACCTGGGTTGACCGAGAGGAGCGGGCGAACGACATCGACATGCTCCGGGAGCGGGTCGAGGAGGAGATCCGTCAGCTCGAAGAGGACCGGGACGAGGAGGTCATGCAGACTCAGGCGCTCCGCACCAAGCGCGAGAGCGTCATAAAGGGCGAGTCTTCCCCGGACGAGTTGACCGAGGAGTATGAGGACATCCCCGAAGAGGAGCGCGAGGCGGCCATCGCGAGGGTCCACAAGGAGGCCGAGGAGGCCGTCGCCGACGTGCAGCGCTCCATCACCGAGCAGATAGAGCTCGTGCGGCGTTCCTGGGAGGAGTTCCAGACGCTGGAGCCCCGCCAGATCGTGGACGACGAGGAACTGTTCCGCGAGATGAAGGACCGCTTCGGCGACGAGTACGGCTACGGCGTGTACTTCCGTGGCGGCATGGGCGCCGAGGCCGTAAGAGACCTCATCACCCAGGTAGACCTCGAAGAAGAGGCTGCCGAGTTGCGCGACATCGTCAATGACTCCAAGGGTCAGAAGCGCCAGAAGGCCATAAAGCGACTGAAGGTCGTGGATGCGTTCCGAGTCAGCGGCAACAAGCCGGAGTGGATGATCATGGACGCCGTCCCGGTCCTGCCGCCGGACCTGCGCCCGATGGTGCAGCTCGACGGTGGGCGCTTTGCCACCAGCGACCTGAACGACCTGTACCGCAGGGTCATCAACCGCAACAACCGTCTGCGCCGCCTGCTGGATCTGGGCGCGCCGGACGTGATAGTGAACAACGAGAAGCGGATGCTCCAGGAGGCCGTGGACTCGCTGTTCGACAACGGCCGTCGTGGCCGCGCCGTCACCGGCGCCGGCAACCGCGCGCTGAAGTCCCTGAGCGACATGCTCAAGGGCAAGCAG
>CALMWA010000331.1 GCA_937873125.1 uncultured Actinomycetes bacterium
TCGATCCGGCCGTTGCGTACGCGGGTCTCGTAACGCGGCTGCGGGAAGACGGCGGGACCGTTTACCGGTTTCCCGGTTCGGAGGTCGAAACGCGAGCCGTGCAGGGGGCAGATTATGGTGTCTCCCTCGCGGCGGCCTTCCTCCAGCGCGCCTCCCATGTGGGTGCAGACGCTGGAGAGGGCGCAGATATCGCCGCTCTGCGCGCGTGCGAGCAGTATCTTCGCGCCGTCCACTTCGACGCCCCGCAGCCCGTCCGGTGGAAGCTCGTTCTCCGGGAGGGCGGCCGTGAAATCATGCGGGCCGGGCGCCTGGGCGGCGTTGCGGTTGACCCGCAGACCGTAGTTGTACGATAGCTCCCCACCGAGGTGCATGGCCGTGCCGCTGATCGAGAACCCGGCCAGAAAGGCCAGCCGTCCGGCGTTGCGGTGTCCGGCCGCCCGCAGGATCAGGGACACGGTGCTGAGGGCCAGGCCGGCGACGTTCAACAGGCCGTGCGCCATGCCCATGCGGCGCGACCCTCCGCTCAGGTAGCGCCAATCCGAGAAACCCGTCACGGCGGCGGCGATGCCCCCGGCTATCCCAAGCGCGAGCGACGCGTCGGCCGCGTTCCGCAGGGCCCTGGAGCCGGTAACGATGTCCAGCCCGTCGAAGACGATGGCCGCGGTCCAGGAACCCGCCGGTACGTCCGTGAGCACCGGATGCAGCGGCAACTCCATCGGTGTGCCGTCGAGCACGTTCTTGACCGTGGTCCCGCCCGCCGCCACCGCGTCTTGTACCTTCGGCTGGACCGCGTCAGATACTTTGTCCAGAAACGGCAGCGCCTCGACGATGCGCTGGCTTATGGTGGCTCCCATACCTCACCTCTCTACGAGATCGCCCTACAAGAGTGAACCCCTCCGAAAGATTATGCCACGCGCGAGTGGGTCGGGGACGGCCGCTAACTACGCTCTCCGGCCGCAAGATCGTGAGCATGTTCCGGCTCCCGGTCGGGTTCTCCGCCGAAGGTGAGGAACGCGACCCAGTGAACCACCAGGATGTACAGGTAGAGCGAGAGCGCCAGTGTGGCGGCGACCGTATCGTCCCCCTGCCACAACAGCGGCCACTGCGGCGGTATGAACTGCAGGGCGAGCAGTAGCAGGGCCAACGCTACCCGCCCCCGCGCCATCAGCAACAGGATGCCCGGCGCGAGCAGCATCAGGTAATTGTGCCACGCGATGGGCGAGGCGAGAAGCGCGGCGGCCGTCAGCGCCCACAGCCCACCCTCGGAGCCGTGGCGAGCCTTCACGGCAGTCAGGGCTATGGCCCCGATCCCCGCCGCGTAGGCCACCGGCACGAGCCACGGCAGCGTCGCGAGCGGCCGGGCGAACTCGTTCTCGGTGAAGAGCCGCGCCACCGACGAGGGGAGCGAGGCATTGTCCCAGTAGGCGCTCAAGGGTGCGCGCAGGAGTATCTCGAACCACTGCACCGTCGTATCCACCCCGAGTACTACCGCCCCGACGAGCGTGCCCAGGGCGCCGGCGGCCATCGTCGCGGCGGACGCCCGCCAGCGCCGACGCACGAGCGGCCAGAGGACTATCGGGGCGAGCGACGGTTTCAGCGCGACGACGAGGCCGAGGGCCACGCCGGAGAGTACAGGGCGATTGCGGCGGTCGGCGTTCCAGGCCACCACCAGCCCGAGAGCCAGCACCGGGTACATCTGGCCGAGCGCGAGCGTCGCGAGGAATGGCGAGGAGAGCAGAAGCATCCCCATCGCGAGCGCCGCCCATCCGGCCCGCAGCTTCAACTCTTCGGCCATCCACGCCAGGTATCCGATGGTCGCGAGCAACGAGATCAGGACAAAAGTCCTGTACGCCGTCAGGGGCTCCATGAGACCGAAGGGAGCGAGCACCACCGTCCAGAACGGCGGGTTCAGGTTCGCAAGCCGAGCACCCGCGTCGTACACGTCCCGTCCCTCCCACATCGCATCCGCCGAACGCCAGAACGTGTCGAAGTCCGCGTGAACGTCCATGGAGTCCGTCGAGATCCTCTCAAGAGTCCCCGCCCCCAGAAATACATTGATCCCGAGCGAGAGCAATACGACCGCGCCGGCGAGCAGCACCAACACCCAGCCCCACACGCCTAACACTCCAGCCTTACGCATCGCTACCGTCCATATCCCGGCATGATACGCCTCGATAGCAAGGGATTCTCAGAGATACCCGGAGCAAATCATCAAAGGAAAGAGCGGAGAGGGGGGGATTCGAACCCCCGATGCCGGGTTTACCGACATAACGGTTTTCGAGACCGCCGCATTCAACCGCTCTGCCACCTCTCCGCGAAGGAGTGTACCGCCTGCATAATCGGGCTTCAACCGCTGTCCCGGACCTGGAGCCGGCTACCTCCCCACCCGCACCTCCAGACGTTCATCTCCTCCGCCGCGCTCCGAACGCCGGACGACTTCTATCTCCTTCAAGCCGCCAACCACCACGTCCGCCTCCAGGAGATCCCGCGCCGAATAGGTGGCGGCTATAGCCACGACGCTCATGCCCGCCGCCCTGGCGGCCGCGACGCCCGAGGGGGCGTCCTCTATAACCACGCACGCCTCCGGCCTCGCGCCCAGGATCTCCGCTCCTTTCAGATACGGCTCCGGGTGGGGTTTGCCGTTCTCCACGTCGTCGGCGGTTACGATGCGCCCCGGCACCGGCAACCCGAGATGCTCCATCCTCCCGGCCGCCAGCCGGCGCCCCCCAGAGGTAACCACCGTCCAGGCATTAGGCGACAGCGAAGCGAGCAACTCGCGTGCCCCCTCGATCTCCAACACGCTCCCGACGTTCTCGACCTCTATACCTTCCAGTTCCCGCACCTCGGCCTCGGCGTCCGACTCCGGCATCATGTGGCGCACGACCTCCACGGCCCGGCGCCCGTGCGCCATCTCCAACAGATACTCCGCGTCGAGGTTCTGCCTCTCCGCCCACTCGCGCCACGTCCGCACCACCACCGCCGTCGAGTCCACCAAAACCCCGTCGAGGTCGAACAGGATCCCATCACACCCGAATTTCTTCAACCAATACTCCTTCTCCACCCGCTTCCGCCCCGCCACCGGTCCGGCCACAAGATACCGTAACCGCCCCCGGCGCACACGCCACGCGCCTACCTCCTCCTCAAGACCCTCTACCAGCAGTTTATACTTCTCCGGGTTTCGCACACGCTATCCCGCCCATACTCCACACTCGCACGTTCCACCCCATTTGCAGCACTTTCAAGCTGCAGGCGCGAAAAAGGCGGACCCGGAGGCCCGCCCGACTTTAACCTTGTGTATTAAGGTTAGCTACACTTGGAGTAGCCGCAGGAGTGGCAGACGACGCAGCCTTCCTGCTTGGTGAGGCCGCCGGAGCACTCCGGGCAGGCTCCGATGATGGGGAGGTTCTTTGCCTCGGGGGCCTCTTCGACCAGGTAGTGCTCGGCCATCGCTATGGCGACGCCATCGGGAACGGAGAGGACGGCGTTCTGGCCGAAGCCCGCCGGGTGTCCGTCCTGGATGCCGCGAAGCTGGTGCACGATCTCGGCGGGTTTGGCGCCGTGCTTCTCGGCGAGCGAGATCATTCGTCCGAGAGCGTCGGAGAAGGCCGCCGCCGTGCCGCCGGGCTTGCCGATGACGATGAAGCACTCGCGCGGCCCGAACTCGTCGTCGTTCATCGAGACGTAGAGCGGACCGTGGCCGGTCTGTATCTTCTTGGTCACGCCGGAGAGCGTACGCGGCCGGCCGTTGCGCGCCTCTGCGAGCGAGACGTACTCTTTCTCGACCTCGGTGCCGGGCTGAACTCCGACGCGCGTCTTGCCGGTGGAGAGGACCTGCGCCTCGCGCGATCCGTCGCGGTAGACGGCCATCGCCTTGCAGCCGAGCGAGAACGCGAAGCGGTAGGCGTCCTCCACGTCCTTCGGCGTCGCGTCGTTCGGGAGGTTGATGGTCTTGGAGATGCCCATCGAAGTGTACTTCTGGAACGCGGCCTGCATGCGGACGTGCCACTCGCTGGTGATGTCGTGCGAAGTAACCCACGTGCCGCGTACATCCTCCGGTACTTCCTCGATGTCGCGGACGGAGCCGTGCTCGGCGACCTTCTTCATCAACTCGTCGGAGTAGAAGCCGCGGGCTTTAGCGAGCCGCACGAACTCGGGGTTCACGTCGGGCAGCTCCATGTCCGCCTGGCGGCGCATGAACGCCACGGCGAAGAGCGGCTCGATGCCGCCGGAGCAGCCGGCGATTATGGAGATGGTGCCGGTCGGGGCGATGGTGGTGACGGTCGCGTTGCGGACGCGGTCGCCGCGGGCTTCGTGGCGCGAGCCCTCGAAGTTGCCGTAGACGCCGCGCTCCTCGGCGAGGGTGCGGCTGGCCTCCCAGGCCTCGTCGTCAACGAACTTCATCATCTTCTCGGCGAAGGCGAGACCTTCCTCGGAGTCGTAGGTGACGCCGAGCTTTATCAGGAGGTCGGCGAAGCCCATGACGCCCAGGCCGATGCGGCGGTTGCCCCGGCTCATCGCGTCGATCTCCGGGAGCGGGTAGTTGTTCATCTCGATCACGTTGTCGAGGAAGCGGATGGTGGTGTGGATCGTCTCGCGCAGCTCGTCCCAGTCAACACTGCCCTCGCCCGGCATCCGGCCCTCTATAAAGAAGCGCTCCAGGTTGATCGAGCCGAGGTTGCACGAGTCGTACGGCGGCAGGTGCGCCTCCGAGCACGGGTTCGTGGACTCGATTGGGAACTGAGGCGTCGGGTTGTCGCCGTTGATCTTATCTATAAACACCACGCCCGGCTCGCCGTTCAGCCACGCACCGTACACGATCTTCTCGAACAAATCCCTCGCCCGAACCGTCTTCATCACCTCGCCGTCGCGCGGGTTGGTCAGGTCGAAGTCCGTGTCGTTCTCCACGGCCTCCATGAAAGCGTCGGTGATGGCGACGGAGATGTTGAAGTTGTTGATCTGGTCGTTCTCGTTCTTGCAGGTGATGAACTCCTCGATGTCCGGGTGGTCCACCCGAAGGATGCCCATATTCGCCCCGCGCCGCGTGCCGCCCTGCTTGATCTTGTCCGTCGAAGCGTCATATATAGCCATGAACGAGACCGGACCACTCGATACGCCCATCGTGCTCTTCACTAGGTCGTTCTTCGGACGCAACCGCGAGAACCCGAAGCCCGTCCCGCCGCCCGACTTGTGAATGACGGCCTGGTGCTTGAGCGTATCGTAGATCCCGTCTATGGAATCCTCCACCGGCAGCACGAAGCACGCTGAGAGCTGCTGCAACTCACGACCGGCGTTCATCAGGGTCGGAGAGTTCGGCATGAACTTCCGAGAGAGCATCATCTGCAGGAAGTTCTCCTTCGACTCCTCGTAGAGCTGCTGAGCCTCTTCCCCATCCTTGAAGCGGAACTCGCCCTCGGCGATGTTCGACGCCACGCGCACGAACATGTCGATGGGCTCCTCGATAGCCTCGCCCTGCTCGTTCTTTTTCAGGTAGCGCTTCTTGAGAACGGCGATTGCGTTCTCCGAAAGTTCGGCGGTCGTAAGCCTGTTTCGATCTAGCTCCATACTTATCCTCCCTGAATTCTACCGCTCGTCTTGCTTATTCCAACAGTTACTTTGTGCTGCTTCTCTTTTTAGGCGGCTCCCCCGAAGCTCACCCTTGCCCATCTACGGTCCGCCCTAGCGCACCCCAACGCCGGAGCCGGCGAGCCTGACTAGCTCGGAGCGGAACTGGTCCACGTCCGTGTACTGCCTGTAGACTGAAGCGAAGCGCAGATACGCGACCATGTCGAGCCTCCGCAGCCGCACCAGCGCCATGTCGCCGAGCCGCCGAGAGCTGACCTCGTGGCGGCGCCGCTCGCGCAGCTCGGCCTCGATCTCGTCCACGATGATCTCGACGTCCTCGTCGGAGACCTTCTGCTTGGCGCAGGCCTTCAACAAACCAGACCGCAACTTGTCCCGGTCAAAGGGCTCCCGCCCACCTTCCCTCTTTATGACCATCAACCGCAACGGCTCCCGCCGCTCATAGGTCGTAAACCGCTTCCCACATTCGGGATCTAGACACTCCCGCCGCCGCCGCACAGCGTCCTTGGTCTCGGACAGACGGCTGTCTATCACCTTCGTATCCTCGAAATCACAGTACGGACACTGCACTTTGTAACCTCCGTAGCCTCGCCACCACATCTTGTATGGAGGAAACCTAGCACACCACATTTTCGGATCGCAATAGCTTCTTCATAACCCTTAACGTGAGGTTAACTTAAAGTTAAAGCGAGTAAACCGCATATACAAGCGGTCTCCGTGTTCTGAGCGCCGCCCGAAACTTTTTTCAGAAATTTTTTCAAAGAACCATGAAAAAGCGGAATGACCCGCAAATCGCGTACCTTTATGTTCAGGTCGAGTCAGCAGTCTGCACCAGCACTCTATACTTAGCATTATACGCTAAAAACATTGAACCTGAATATCAGGTAAATCCTGTATCGGCGCTTGAGTCTTGTACCTGGAGTGATTATCTAGGCTTTTGACGGCGGTCTTGGAAGAAATTTCGTAGCACGCGGGCGGACTCAGACTCTAGCAGACCGCCTTCGACGGCGTAGGTATGGTTAAGGCGGGTGTCCTGCGGAAGATTGTGAAGGGTTCCGGCAAATCCGGCTTTCGGGTCGGGGGCGGCGTAGACGAGGCGGCTTATGCGGGCGGCGTGGGCGGCGCCGGCGCACATGGGGCAGGGTTCGAGGGTGGCGTAGAGGGTGCAGCCGGTGAGGCGCCAGGTACCGAGGACGGCGGCGGCGCGGCGGAGGGCGAGGAGTTCGGCGTGAGCGGTAGGGTCCTGAGTCGTCTCGCGTTCGTTGGCGGCTACGGCCAGCACCTCGTCCGCGCGGGCGACGACCGCTCCCACGGGGACTTCGCCCCTCTCGGCGGCGGCTTCGGCGGCCAGCAATGCCCGGCGCATCATGGCGAGGTCCGTATCCTGTTGGGGGTCCCGCTTGGGGTCTCGTTTAAGCGGCTCCGGCACGGTGCCGATAATAGCAGGGCGGGCAGCAGGGCGATGACGGGATGCCAGTAAGTGTCGGCAGGGTCTGTGCTATACACAGGATGTTATCTCTAGGGTGGAGGCGAGGCGGCGTGCAGCGTGGCGGACTAAAAACGGAGAGACTGGTGGGGGTCCGCGACATCTACGAGAGGCTGCGGGAGAACGTGCGGGGTGTGATCGCGGGGAAGGATGCCGTTGTGGATCTCGCTCTCGTCTCCTTGCTGGCCGGGGGACACCTCTTGCTCACGGACATCCCCGGTGTCGGCAAGACGACGCTGGCGCGGGCAATCGCTTCCTCCATAGACGCGGATTTCGGGCGGATACAGTTCACGCCGGATTTGCTGCCCTCGGACATAACGGGTTCGAGTGTCTTCGATCCCCGCCAGGCGAGGTTTGAGTGGATCGCGGGTCCGGTCTTCGCGCCGGTACTTCTGGCAGATGAGATCAACCGCGCCACCCCCCGTACTCAGAGCGCACTCCTGGAGGCGATGGCCGAAGGCCAGGTTACGGTGGACGGTGTCTCGCGCCCGCTGCCGGAGCCGTTCTTCGTGGTGGCCACGCAGAACCCGCATCAGTTCCACGGCACCTACCCGCTGCCGGAGGGACAATTAGACCGCTTCATGGTCGCGACGAGCATGGGTTATCCGGAGCGAAGGGCGGAGCTTAATATCGTGCGTGCGCAGGTCGAGCGCCGGCCCCTGGAGGAGATCGTGCCGGTCGTCGGGGTGCGGGAGGTGTGCGATGCGAGGGAGATCGTACGCGGCGTGCAGGTCCACGAGGAGATCCTGGCTTATGCGGTGGCGATCTCGGAGGCCAGCCGCGAGCACCCGGCGGTCTCTTTGGGCGTCTCGCCGCGCGGGTCCATCGCGCTCGTCCGGGCGGCGCAGGCGCGGGCCGCCACTCAAGGACGGGACTTCGTCGGGCCGGAGGACGTCAAGGCGCTCGCCCCGAACACGCTGCCGCACAGGATCAGCGTCCGCGGCGGAGCTACATCTTCGTCGAGCGTGACTGCGGAGGGTGTAGTAGAGGAGATCCTGACCTCCGTCCCATCGCCGGCTTGAGGCAGCGGTAATCCAGATGCGAGCCTTGAAATACATCAGGAAGACCGCGAAGTTCGCGTTTCTCGCGTGTCTCGCCCTGATCCTTTACGCCATCGCCAGTAGTTCCGGCGCGGGGTGGCTGTACGTAATCTCGGCCGTCATGGGCGGCGGCGTCGTGGTCTCCGCCCTCGCCCCACTCTACAACACACGCGGCATCGAGGCGCACCGCAAGGCGCCGCCGGTGGGTACAGCCGGCGAACCGCTCCAATGCGAGATGGAGGTTTGCAACAAGGGACGTCTAGCCAGGTACATGCTGGAGATCCGGGACGGTTTCGCTGGTGGCACGGGCGGCGGAGTCGTGGTACGCGTGAGGCGCGCCGCGCCGGAGGGCTTCGAGTACGAGATCGAAGCCCCCCGCCGGGGCGTGTACTCGGGCGGCGAGGTTACCGTCGAATCGGGCGCGCCGTTCGGGATCTTTCACGGCCAGCACCGCACGCGGGTGGCATCGCACACCACGATCTACCCGAGGACCTTCGAGGTCGCGGGTCTGCCCCGTCCCGCATCATCCAACGCCACCGGGGCCGAACGCGAGGAGTCCTACCAGATGCACCGGGGCCTCGGCGGCGAGTTCTGGGGCGTCCGGGAGTACCGGCCCGGAGACCCGTCACGCCTCATAGCCTGGCGCCAGAGCGCCCGCAGCCTGGCCGCTGGACGACTCTCCGTCGTGGAGCTCGCCCAGGAGACATCCCCGCCGCTCGGTATTTCCCTCGACCTCGATCCGCGCGCTCCGTCGGAGGTGCGGGAGATGATCGTCTCGGCCGCAGCCTCTCTCATGCTTTACGCCCTCAAGGAGGGCCGCGAGGTCCTCGCCGACGCCGGACAGCAGCAACCGGACTTCCCCGAAGCGCCGGACGCAGACGATATCCTCTCCTGGTGCGCGAGGCTCGTCCCCTCCCGGCCGCCGACGATGGAGCGGGCGGGCGTGGCGATACTGTCTTCCCTCAAGGACATCCAACTCCCGGATGCGGAGACCGTGGTACTCGTCTCGTGTTACGAGTTCGCCGGTTCGGGAGCGTGGATGACGCCGGACGAGGAGCGAGCGTTCGTGAATCGCGCGGAGGCCGAGGGAAGGCGAGTGGTGAGGCTCGGCCCGGACGTCCGGGAGCCGTGGAGGATCTCGTGAGGCTCAGGCTGCCGGAGTTGAGGCTTCCCACGCTTCCTGTGAGCCGCAAGCGTTTGCCGGAGAACTCGGTGGAACTCAGGGCGTGGGTGCTGGCGGCAGTACTCGTCGGAGAGGTGGCGGTCCTGTCGAGCGGTTACTTCGACTGGACGACCGGCATTCTGGTTCCGCTCCTGACGGTCGTGGCTTTCGTGGTCAGCTACAACCGGCGGCGGGAGAGGAACTTCGTGATCAAGGTGATGCTGGCATTCGGCGCATTGGCTGCGCTGGCGATGTTCTTCCGGGAGATGCTGGGGTCGCTGTACGATACGCGGGTGCCGCTCGCCCGGCTCTTTCTGTGGGTGCAGGTGATCCACGCCTTCGACCTTCCGGCGCGCAAGGATGTCGCGTACTCGCTCGTGAGCGGCCTTATCCTGATCTCCGTCGGCGCCGTCCTCTCGACGAGCCTGTGGTACGGGCTGTTCATGTTAGCCTTCCTCCTCTGCGCCCTCGGCGCCCTCGCCCAGATAAACCTCTCGGAGATGCGGGAGAGAGCCGGAGTGGAGGCGACCCGCGGCCGGGGTCTCACCCTGGGGGTCGTCGCGCCGGGATTCCTCGCGGTGGTGGCGGTCGGGATACTGTGCTTCTCCCTGATCCCGCAGCGTCAGAGTCTGAATATCTCTATGATGCCGACCTCGGCGTTCCAGAACCTGCAGGGCGACTTCTCAGGCGGCGTCCAGAACCCGTATTACGAGCCGCCGCCCGGTGGCGACCCGTTCGCCAGCCCACCAAAGAACATCTCGTCCGACTCCTACCACGGCTTCAACCCGTACATGGACCTTCGCAGCCGCGGGCGGCTCTCCGACGAGGTGGTGATGAAGGTCCGCAGCGAGGAGGAAATCCCATACAGGGGCGTGGTCTTCGACGAGTACAACGGGAAAGGGTGGCAAATATCCACCGGCGACACCGCCGAGGAAGTTACCTCACCGACCAGCCCGCGCTTCGACATGTTCGACGCACGCAACACCGAGCCCGCGCAGGGTCCGACCCGGCAGGTCGCCCAGGTCTTCCACGTCGAGAAGGACTCCTCCAACGTCATCTTCGGCGCGTACCGTCCCGAGACGGTCTTCTTCCCGACAAGCACTATAGAGGTGGACCCGTACAACTCCTTGCGCGCGCCGTACGAAATCCCATCCGGCTCAACCTACTCCGTCATCTCCCAGGTCCCGAATGCCACCCCCGACCAACTCCGCGCCACCAGCCAAGACTATCCCGACGAGATAGCCGGCAAATACACGAAGCTCCCGCCGACCGGCCTGGAACGCACCCGCGCCCTGGCCCAGGATCTCACGAAAGACACCGACAACCCCTACGACGCCGTGATGACGATGAACGAGCACCTGAAGAAGACGTACCCCTACGACCTCTCCATCCCGCCGCAGCGACAGCGGATGGACGCCGTCGAGTACTTCCTCTTCGAGGAGCGGCGCGGCTACTGTGAGCAGTTCAGCTCTTCGCTCGCGGTGATGGCCCGCACTTTGGGTATCCCGGCCCGCGTCGCGACCGGCTACGTCCCCGGCGAGTACAACCCGTTCACCGGCCTCCACGAAGTCCAGGCATCCGACGCGCACGCCTGGGTCGAGGTGTACTTCCCCGGCTACGGCTGGTCCACATTCGACCCGACGCCGAGCTTCGACTCGACCCCCTGGCAGTACGAGGCGAAGAGTAACGTGCAGGGCGGCAAGGTCTTCGGCTTCCTGGCGGAGAAGACCAGGGAAGCACTCGGCCCGGCCGTCGGCACCGTTGGGACCCTCATGCGCGGCGTGGCGCGCCTCGACCCCGCGAGCATCATCGTCGCCGGACTGCTTATCGGTGGTGTCTCGTTGCTCGCGGTCTACTCGCGCGAGTATCTCGCAAGGCGTCGCCGCGAGCCCGCCGTGCAGCGCTCCGTGAAGGTCTCCGACGCACGGCTCTACAGCCGGTACCTGGCGGTGGCAGCGGCGCTGGAAGAGGCGGGTGTCGCTCGTGAAGCGCATGAGACGCCGGAGGAATACACGCGCCGGGCGGCGGAGGTGCTAGAAGAGCCGGAGATGAAGCGCCTCGGCGAGATCTACCTGTACGCCCGCTTTCGTGACGCCGTTCCAGCGGAGATGGTCAAAGAATTCGACAACCTGGAGCCCGTGGTATCCGCCGCGATTCAGCGGCTCAGGGAAGCGGCGTCCGTTAGTTAGAGAACGGTCCCGTACTAGACTAACTCTTCTTCGATTCGCGCCTGTATCTCATCGCGCACCCTACGAAACATTGCCAAACGCTCCTCCTCGCTGCCGGTCGCCTTCGAAGGGTCTTCGAAAGACCAGTGCAGCCGCTCTTTCGCTCCGGGGAAGACCGGACACGATTCGTTGGCGTCGTCGCAGACGGTGACCACATACTCGAAAGGATCGCCCAGATACCGCTGCAGCGTCTTCGACTCCTGACCGGAGATGTCCACCCCAACCTCGGCCATAGCCGCTACAGCCAGTGGTCTGACGTGCGTCGCTTCGGTTCCCGCGCTGTGGACCTCGAACCGCTCCCCGGCGAGGTGGCGCAAGAGTCCCTCGGCCATCTGGGAACGGGCGGAGTTGTGGGTGCAGAGGAACAGGACCTTTTGGGCGGAGCCACCCTCCCCGTTCTTTGAACCTAGGACCATGCGAGTTCACCCGCGATTCTGGCTCCCGAGGACGTTAGCTCTCTAGTATCCGCGCGAAGTTCGTTGGCGCCTTGCCGCGCGTTCCAACGCTCCTTCCGTTCGCGCTCCCGCTCCGCTCTGAGCTTCGCAATCTCCTCTTCGGGATGCTCCAGCCAGTGCAGGATCTTCGCTTCTATCTGATCCCGAACCTCGCGGAACTTCTCCAGACGCTCTTCTTCGGCAACCTCCGCGCCGCGCGGATCTTCGAACAGCCAGGAGAGCTTGAGCCCGACACCGGGAAAGACCGTGGGACAGTTTTTCTCCGCTCGGGCGCACACCGTAATCAGGTAGCCGAAGTGCATCTTGCCCATATACGTTTTCAGACCCTGCGGATACCGGTCGCTTATATCTATACCGACTTCCTCCATCACTTGCACGGCGTAGGGATGTACCTCATCAGCGACCTCGCAGCCCGCGCTGTAGGCCTCGAAGCGGTCTCCACCGTGCTCCCTCAAGAACGCCTCCGCGATCTGGCTCCGGGCTGAGTTCTGCGTGCAGAGGAACAGCACCTTCGTCTTGTTCACGATCTACCTCCTCACCATCGGCGTCCAGTTACCTATAGAGATCAGTTTAGGTGTTCTGGAATCTCTTTGAGTTAAACGCCGGTTAAACTCGCTCGCCCCCGTCCGACAGCACTCCGAGGTGTCGTGCGGTCTCTCCGAGCAACTTGCGGACGGCGTCCCGGCCCAGGGAATAGAAGCTCCATTTCCCGCGTTTCTCCTCCCGCACCAGGCCGGCCTCCTTAAGCTTGCCGAGGTGGTAGGAGACCTTCGACTGTCCCATGTCGAAGTAGCGCTCGAACTCGCAGACGCAGATGCCCGCGTCCTGATCCTGGGCCGGGACCCCGCATTCGGGAAGCTCGCAACACCCGCGCCCGGCGGCCATCATCCCGAGCATCCGCACCCGGATCGGGTCCGAGAGCGCCCGCCCCAGGGCCACGAGACGGACAACTTCCGCTTCATCCAGCCCATTGGAGCAAGGGCTACCACCCTGGACGCTCTGAACAACCATCAGTTCTTCTCGCGCCACGTCTACCAGCTCTCTGGTTTGCGAGCGCGGATAAACGCGCTGGCGGCCGGAACTCTCCGCAGTGCCTCGATTTCATCGCGACGCCCCTCTCCGAATACGGTCTCTGGGTCGTAGACGTTGGTGACCTCCACGGAGACGTCTTCGAACCCGGCGGAGGAGAGCAGCGCCTCGTACTCGCTCTTCTCAAGTGCCCCGGAGACGCAACCGGCCCAGAGCTCCACGTTGCGTACCAACTCCTCCGGCAGTCCACCCTTGTCTCCCAGGAATACCACGTCGGAGACGGCGAACCTTCCGCCCAGCTTGAGCACCCGGAAAGTCTCCTGGATCACCCGCTCTTTCTCGGTGGAGAGGTTGATGACGCAGTTGCTGATCACGACGTCCACGTGATCGTCCGGAAGCGGTATGTCTTCTATCTGGCCCTTGATGAACTCGACGTTCTCCACGCCGACCTCTCTCTGGTTCTCTCGCGCCAGGGCCAGCATTTCGTCGGTCATGTCCAGCCCATACGCTTTGCCCCCCGGAGCAACCCGCCGCGCGGAGAGCAAAACGTCTATCCCGCCACCGCTTCCGAGGTCCAGAATGACCTCGCCCGGCGATAGCGTGGCGAGCGCCACCGGGTTTCCGCACCCCAGCGACGCTTCCACGGCGGCCCGCGGTAACTGCTGCTTCTCACCCTCCGAATAACCGCCCCCGGAGAGATCCACCTCAAAAGCCCCCGTCTCAGAAGCCCCACAACCGGACCCACCACCACAACATGACCCACCCTCACCCACAGACCTGACAGCCTCGGCATACCGCCGCCGAACCTGTTCTCTCATTCCCTCACTCACCAGCCCTGACCTCCTCGTACAGTAGATCAAATTTCATTGATCCAAGTTTACATCAAATAATTTTGATGCGTATAGAGAAATAAGGATCTGGAACCCGGATTCGAGAGTAAATAGAATCGCGCAGCTATGATCACAGACCGAGATTTACCTGCAAAACCCGGCCTTGTACACCACGACGGACACCATTACTCACAGTACCTTGTATCTCAGGTTTATATTTGACCTGCACGCAACGGTTAGACTTCTGCGCTTCTTACAGGACTAGGCATGGTGAGAATAAATACCTGCAAAACAAGCATTTGTTTCACCTATATGCTTACCTTGCAGTTTAGAGTTAGATCACGGTCGATTTAGTCCCTACGGTACCGTTTACGCCGGCCCACTGGCGGGCTGGGAGGCCCCATAGAGCGATAAAGCCTGCTGCAGCGGCCTCGTCGAAGGTGCTGTTGGGGTCGTAGGTGGCGAGGTCTTTGCTGTAGAGGGCGTTGGGGGCGGTGCGGCCCACGACGATGCTATTACCCTTGTAGAGCTTGATGCGGACGGTGCCGGTCACGGTCTTCTGAGTCTCACCTATGAAGGCGTCGAGGGCAGACTTTAGGGGGGTGAACCAGAGGCCCTCGTAGGTGAGTTCGGTGTAGCGTTGCTCGACAGTCGTCTTGAAACGGAGGACGTCTTTGGTGAGGGTGAGAGTTTCGAGTTCCTGGTGAGCCTGGATAATGGTGAGGGCGGCGGGGGCCTCGTAGATCTCACGGCTCTTTATGCCGACGAGGCGGTCTTCGATCATGTCGATGCGGCCGACGCCGTGCGCCCCGGCGATGGTGTTGAGTTCCGCGATCAACCCGGCGAGCGGCATCGCCTCACCGTCTAGGCTTACCGGCAGACCCTGCTCGAAGCCGAGTTCTATGTACCGCGGCTCGTTCGGGGCGTCTTCGGGGGCGGTGGTCAGCTCGAAGACATCCTCGGTCGGCTCGTGGTCGGGGTCTTCGAGGGGGCCGGCCTCTATGGAGCGGCCGAAGAGGTTCTCGTCCACGCTGTAGGGAGACTTCTTGGTAGTCGGGACGGGGATACCGTGCTCCTCGGCGTAGGCCATCTCCTCCGGGCGGCTCATGTTCCAGTCACGCACCGGGGCCACTACCGTCAGGTCCGGGGCTATGGAGGCGGTGGTGACGTCGAAGCGGACTTGATCGTTGCCCTTCCCCGTCGAGCCATGCGCAATGTGCGTCGCCCCCACCTCCCGCGCGGCCTCCACGAGCTTCTTCGCGATGAGCGGCCGTCCCAAAGCCGTAAAGAGCGGGTACTTGCCGCCATAGAGGGCGTTGGCTTTTATCGCCGGGGCCACGTACTCGTCCACGAACTCGGCCTTCGCGTCCCGGATGAAGGCGTCAGCAGCGCCTATTTTGAGGGCTTTGGCCTTCACGTCTCCGGCGGGTTCTCCCTGTCCCAGGTCCAGATAGAGCGCGTAGGGGATCGCCCCCTGCTGCTCCAACCATTTCACGCACACTGATGTATCCAACCCACCGGAGTAGGCGAGCACGACCTTCTGTCCGTCTAGCATGTTCTCTCCTTTGTAATATAGAGTAAGTTCATCGAACCTCATGTCCCCGCTCGCGTAGCGCGGCGGTGGCGAGTTCGAGTCGGGCGTCTTTCACGAGCACATAATCCGTGTCGTAGGTGGAGACGGCGAAGATACCGACACCGGCCTCCGCCAGCGGCGCCGCCACGGATGACAGCACGCCGACGAGCGAAAACTCGAACGGTCCCTCCAGCTTCAACACGCGCCAGCCGCTCTCACACTTTACATCCGCCGGTACAAATTCCTCCGGGCATACAATAGAGAGTTCGTCCGCCGTTCGAGTCACGGAGAAGAGGGGTGTGGCGGTTGCCCACAACGGGATCCTGCTTGCGGGGTCGAGCCGGCACACGGCCAGTCGCACATCCAGCGTGGTCAAGGTGAGCTTGTGTTTCGAGGCGCCATCTTCGCTGCGGGCGACATCTAGCCGCATGGTCCACGAGTCCCCGACCTTGGAGAGCTTCCGAAAACCGTGCCGCTCGTAGAGTCGAACGGCGACCGGATTACCGCGCTGGACGCTAAGGCTCAGGGACGCGAAGCCCTGTGAGTTGGCGACGTCCTTGAGGGCCCGCAGCAACGCGTCGCCCACGCCCCGGCCGCGATGCTCCGGAACGATTGCGATAGCGATTTCAGGCGTCGCGGCATCCACGAAACCGTAGCCAGGGTCTTCCGGCGGCATCAGCCGGTACCACGCGGCCCCGATCCTCCAGCCGCTATCCTCTTCGAGAGCGACGACTGCCGCATCCCCCGGACGCCCCCAACCTTCGAGATAGTGAGAGATTCCCGGCTTCGAGAGAATCTCTTCGCGGGACGGTTCGGGCTCCCCAGCCGGCCGATGGACAGCTTCGTAGAGCATATCCCACAGGAAATCCACATCATCCGGTCCACCCGGCCGAACCGGGCAAGTCTTGCGAACCTGCACGCCGGGCGCTATTCGATGTTGCCGGCGGGGCGAGTGCGGGCGCGGCAGACATCGGTGATGAGGGTGGTTACTTCCTCGGCGGCGGCGTTGTCCGAGGTGATGGCGAGCACGGTATCCTGGCCGGCGATGGTACCCAGGATCTTCAGCCCCCGCACCCGGTCGAGGACGCTGGAGACGGCGCCCGCGGTGCCGTCACGGGTGTGTATGACAACCTGGTTCTGGGCCTGGGTCAGGCTGAGAATGAAGCTCGGCAGGACCTCGATGCCGGCGGAACCGGGCTCGTGCGGTAGCGCCAGGTAGCGGTTACCGACCTTGATAACGCCGAGCTCTGCGAGGTCGCGGCTGACGGTTGCCTGGGCAACCTCCACACCCTCGTCGGCCAGAGCGGTCACCACGTCCTGCTGAGTGCCGAGCGGCCGCTCGGAGATCAAGCGCAGAATGAGATCCTGCCGGGTCTTCTTGTCCGCCGATGATAGTGTTGCGCCCAATTCCCGCCTCCTATTATTTAAGATGCTCTAGCCCGAGATCTTCGGGATAACCGAGCGCCAGGTTCATGTTCTGCACCGCCGCTCCCGACGCGCCCTTGAGCAGGTTGTCCACCGCCGAGAACAGCAGCAGCTTCCCCGCCCGCTCGTCCACCGCCGCCGATAGCCGACAGCGGTTGGTATTCGCCACGTGCGCTATGTGAGGATACTCCGGGCGCGCCTCGACGAAGGCCCAGTCCGCGTAGTCCGCCGCGTACCACCCGAGAACCTCCTCGGCGGCCGGCGTCTCGTCCAGGTCCACCACGATGGTCTCCAGCTCCCCCCGCGTGATCGGGATGAGGTGCGGTACGAACGTGACCTCCGGCGTCTCCCCGACCCGCCGCAGCATCGTCTCGATCTCCGGCGTGTGCCGGTGACTTGGCGCCCCGTAGGCATTTGCGTTCTCGTTGGCGCTCACGAAGTGCGTCTTCACGCTCGGCTTCGCCCCCGCTCCACTCACCCCGGAGAGGGCGTTCACGGTGACGGAGCGAATCCCCGCGCCCATCCGGCGCACCACCGGCGCAAGAGCCAGGATAGCCGCCGTCGGATAGCATCCCGGATTGGCTACAATCCGGCCATCCGCAGCTCCGAAGACCTCCGGCAGACCGTAGTGCGCCTCCGCGAACAACCCCGGCGCGGGGTGCGATCCATACCACTCCTCGTAGAGACCAACATCCGGCAGCCGGAAGTCCGCTGAGAGATCCACGACGAGCCCTACCCCGGCCTCAAGCAACTCCTGCACGGTCTCCGCGCTCTCACCGTGACCATACGCCACGAACGCCACGTCGAGCACCGAAGCATCCAACGCATCCGGAGCAACGAACTCTCCATCAGCCGCAATCTGCGGGAAAACGTCCCCGATAGCCTGTCCGGCATACCCCCGCGACGCTACGCCCAGCGCACCCACCTTCGGATGCCCGGAGAGCAAACGTACCAGCTCCGCCCCCGCATACCCACTGCCACCATAAATTGCTGCCTGGAGAGCCATGCTCGTATTAGAGCACCTGCCGGATATTTATTCAAGTTTCTGAATAAAACGGTTGACGCCCTCGCAAGTGGGTGCAACAATACGAATCCTTTATGAATAAAGATACAACAATCAGTATAAAGACTCTGCCGGGTGGGGCGACCGCCCCGGAGGGTTTCCTGGCGGGTGGGGTCACTTGTGGAGTCGGGAAGGTCGGGAAGAATGACCTCGGGGTGCTGTATGCGGAGCGGGAGTGCGTTGCGGCGGCGGTGTTCACGCACAACGTGTTGAAGGGCGCGCCGCTCGGTGTTACGCGGGATACGGTCAAGGCGGACGGTGTGCGGGCTCTGGTGGTGAACAGCGGGAACGCCAATGCGGCGACCGGCGTGCGGGGCGTGGAGGACGCGCGAAGGATGCAGGCACTCGCGGCCGGTGCGTTGGGTATACCGGCGGACCAGATAGCGGTGGCTTCTACCGGTGTGATCGGGGTTCATCTCCCGATGGACCGCATAGAGTCCGGTATCGCGGAGGCCGCCGCCAGCTTGGGGCGCGACGGTTCCGGTTTCGCCGAGTCCATCCTGACCACCGACACTCGCACAAAGGAAGCGGCGGTGCGGGTCGAGGTCGGCGGGAAGACCGTAACCGTCGGCGGGACGGCGAAGGGGAGCGGCATGATCCACCCGAACATGGGCACGATGCTTGCCTTCCTCACTACCGACGCTGCCGTGGAGAAGGACTGCCTGCAGGAGACGCTTCGCCGGGCGACGGATCTCACCTTCAACCGCGTCACCGTGGACGGCGATACCTCCCCCAGCGACATGGCGCTGCTGATGGCGAACGGCGCCGCCGGCAACGAGCCGCTCACGCTCGAATCACCGGAATATCCGGCCTTTGCGGAAGCTGTAGAGACTGTAGCCCGCACTCTGGCTAAAGAGATCGCACGTGATGGTGAGGGCGCTACTCGCCTGGTGGAGGCCGTCGTCGAGGGCGCGAAGGACGAAGAATCCGCGGCGGCGCTCGCCAAGAGCGTGGTCGGGAGCAGCCTCGTCAAAGCGGCCGTCTTCGGGGAAGACGCCAACTGGGGACGCGTCCTGACGGCTATGGGCTACTCGGGCGTCGCGTTCGACCCGGCCGGTGTGGACCTGTGGTTCGGGCCGGTAA
>CALMWA010000332.1 GCA_937873125.1 uncultured Actinomycetes bacterium
GAAGGCGTCACGCAGGGCGTTGATCCCCAGCCAGGCCACATAGACGGCGCCGCCGGGGTCGGTGTGAACCGTCCACCCGGCGGCGCCGGAGGAGAAATGATCTACGCGGGGTGCGTTTTGGTACACGCCCTGGCGGTCTCGGCCTAGCGGCGGCGAAGGAAAGCCGGTATGTCGAGGACGTCGCCCTCCTGGGCCGGGCCGGTGCTGCTGCTCTCCTCAGACGGTTGTTGCTCCATCACCGGGCGCTCTGTGCGCCGCTGGTTTGCGAGCCGCTGGTCGAAGCCCGTGGCGATCACCGTAACGCTCACCTTCTCGCCGTAGGAATCGTCCACGACCGCTCCGAAGATCAGGTTAGCGTCCTGATGCGCGGCGTTATGTACGATCTCCGCCGCCTCATTGACCTCGAAGAGACCCAGGTCCGTGCCACCCGTGATGTTCAGGATGATCCCGGTAGCGCCCTCGATGCTCGCCTCCAGCAGCGGGCTCGATATCGCCGTGCGGGCAGCCTCCGCCCCACGGTTCTCGCTCGACGACTCGCCGATGCCCATGAGCGCCGATCCGGAGTTGTTCATGATCGTGCGCACGTCCGCGAAGTCCAGGTTGATCAGGCCCGGCACCGTGATGAGGTCCGTGATGCCTTGGACACCCTTCCTGAGTATGTCGTCGGCCATCTTGAAGGCGTCCATCATGCTGGTCCGCTTCTCGGCGACCTGCAGGAGCCGGTCGTTGGGGATGATGATCAGGGAGTCCACGTTCTCCTTGAGACGCTTGATCCCCTCCTCAGCATACGTCGCCCGCCGCCGACCCTCGAACGCGAACGGCCGGGTAACGACCCCCACGGTAAGAGCGCCAGAATCCCGAGCGATCTTGGCAACCACCGGAGCCGCTCCGGTTCCGGTGCCACCACCCTTGCCGGCCGTCACGAACACCATGTCCGCCCCGCGCAGGGACTCTTCGATCTCGGACTTGTTCTCCTCCGCAGCCTCCATACCGATTTTGGGATCGGCGCCGGCCCCGAGGCCGCGCGTCAGCTTCTCCCCGATGTGTATCTTCTGGTCCGCATCACACATCTGTAGCGCCTGCGCGTCCGTGTTCACCGCGATGAACTCAACCCCCTGCAACCCGGAGTTGATCATGCGGTTCACTGCGTTGGTCCCGCCGCCGCCGATGCCGACTACTTTTATTACCGCCAGATAATTCGTTCCCGCGTCCAACATACCCTTCTAGCCCTCCATTTACCGTTCTCCCGCCGTCATCCGGCACGCCCTCCCCGGAACCAACCTTTGACCGCCTCCACTATGCTACCAAAACTAGTCCCGCCTGCACCTTTACTCTTTGGTCTAGCGTGACCGTTTTTCGCGGCGAAGTATAGCAGACCTACAGCCGTTGCATACTGAGGCTTTTGTACAGGTTCAACGTTGCCCTTTACGCGGCGCGGTACGGCGGTGCGAGCCCGCATGCCCAAAACCTCTTCGGCGAGCTCGGTCATGCCGTCGAGTAGGGAGGCTCCACCGGTAAGAACGACGCCTTCTGGGAGTAGGTTTCGGACGTGGGCTTTGTCCAGAGACTGGCGGGCGTACTCCAGGATCTCACGGGCACGATATTCGAGGATCTGGCTCATAAAGTTAGCGTTGTAGTGACGGTCGTCGAGCCGGACGGCGGCGACCGAGTCCACGGCGTCGGACAAGACGGAGCCGTATCGCAACTTCAGTGCCTCGGCGTCTCCATAAGGGATCTTCAGTCCGTAGGCCAGGTCGGAGGAGAAGCTCTCTCCGCCGATGGGGATGACGTCCGTGTGAGTCAAGGCTCCGCGGAGGAACGCGGCGACATCCGTGGTGCCGCCCCCCATATCCAGAAGTGCGATGCCGGAGGAACGATCCTGCTCCAGGAGACAGGACTCGGCGGAAGCCAGAGGCTCCAGCACGACCTGAGCCACCTTCACCCCACAGTCCTCGACGGCGTGCAAAAGATTCTGGATGCTGGAGAGGGCGCCGCTGACAACGTGGGCGCGCATCGTTACCTTGCGGGCGGCCAGTCCTACCGGCTGTTTCACGCCCTCGGAACCATCGAGGACGTACCCGCGAGGTACGACGTGAATGACGCGCTCGTCCTCGGTTAGCTCGAGTTGGCGGGCCTCCTGGTCCAATTTCTTGACGAACCTTTCGGAGATCGTGAGATCCCGCCCGCGGTTGAGGAGCGTGACTTCCGTATTGAAAGATGAGATGTGACTTCCGGCGATCCCGACGTTGACCGGGACCCCGCGCATTCCGCACGCCTCGATGGCCTCGGCTACCGACTCGGCGGCGGCCTGGCGGTCCACCACTACACCACGCTTGAGGCCGTGGCTCGGCGCCTCGCCCATCGAGAGAACTTCCACCCACCCCCGACGGCTATCCAGACGGCCGGTTATGGCGACGATCTTGGTCGTTCCCACGTCGATCCCGTGGACGAGCGAGGTTGCCACGCGCCCGCGCTACCCGCTCGCCCCGCCGCCCCGGCTCGAAGGCGGGGTCTCGCTGACCACGACCCTCCCCGGTGACCGGAGATCGAAGAGTGGAGCCTGTGGGTTGCGGCGCATGATGCCCGAGAGAGCCTCGACCTGTTCGTCCGCCAGCCGTTTCGCGAAGACGATCTTGCGCCCCTCGACCGTGGCTTTGATGCCACCCGCGCCCACGTCATCTACCGACTGTAGCGTGATGCCGTGGCTCTCCAGATTCCTCCCTGCCCGCAAGATCTCCTCCACGTGATCCTCATCCACCTCGACCCGCCCGAGACTAGCTCCCCCGAGCCCCGGCAGCTCCGTTCCGTCCGCTGCCAGGATGATCCGGCGCTCATTCAAAACGCCATCTAACACGGCTCGGCGTTCCTCAACCTGAACTAGAACTATACCGGAACGCCATTGCTTAGTCACCTTAGCACTCTTGACCCAAGGATTAGTCTTTACCTGACGCTCCACCATTTCGGCGTTGAGCGTGAGGAGGCTGGCACCGTCCGATACGGTCTGGGAGACCTCGGATTCGGGGTACATTCGAGCGCCTTCGACCTGAATGCCCGTAACCGGATACAGGAGGTAGGCGAAGATAAAGACAACGGCGGCGGTGAGTCCGGCGACGGCCAGAGAGAGCGAGATGCCGCGAAATACTCTGCTGACGGCGCCGGACAAGGCTACAAGATTTCCAGTAGCTCTTCGCCAACGCGGGAGATGTCGCCGGCGCCCATGGTCAGAATGGTGTCGCCGGGGTCCGAGATCGAACGGAGGACGTTCGGTATCGCGGCTTGCTCCGGGATGTAGTAGACGTCGGGATGTTCGCGCGTCTCGCAGATGGCGTCAACGATCAACTTGCCACTGACCCCCGGCTGCGGCATCTCGCCCGCGCCGTAAACGTCCGTGATCAGGACGGCGTCCGCTGCGGTGAAGGCTTCGCCGAACTCCCGATGAAGGGTGCGGGTCCGCGAGTATCGGTGTGGCTGGAACACGGCTATGACCCGCCCCTTCGAGGTAGCACGGGCGGCGTCGAGCGTCGCGAGCAACTCCGTCGGGTGATGAGCGTAGTCATCAACGACCCGTATGCCGGCCCGCTCTCCCTTTAGTTGGAAACGCCGGCGCACGCCGCCGAAGTTCTCCAGCGTGCGAGCCGCGGCGAGCGCATCATGTCCGAGACGCCGGGCGATGGCGACGGCGGCGAGCGAGTTGAGGATGTTGTGCCGGCCAAAAACCCCGAGTTCCACCACGCCGCGTTCCCTACCGTCCTCCACGAGCGTGTACGAGTTGGGACTCAAGATTTCGGCCCGAAGATCGCCGGACGTGATGCCGTAGGTAGTTACCGAACACGGCGCCTGGGCCGCGAGCTGTCGGCACGAAGGATCTTCATCCCACGTAACCAGATGTCCGTCGCCGGGCAATGAGGCGACGAACTTGGTGAAAGTATCCAGCACGTCTTCTAGAGAGGAGTAGAAGTCGGGGTGGTCGAACTCCACGTTGGTGATGATGGCGTTGGCGGGCCGCAGGTGCAAGAGCGAGCGGTCGCTCTCATCGGCCTCGGCCACTACCAGGTCCGGACTACCCTCGACCACGTTGCTGCCGATATCGTTCAGTTCGCCGCCGACGAGGGCGGTCGGACTCTCACCGAGGGCTCGCAGGACGTGGGTCGTCATGCTCGTGGTGGTGGTCTTGCCGTGCGTGCCGGCCACGGCGATGCTCCGTCCACCCTGCAATATCGTCGCGAGAGCGGCAGCTCGGGGTATGACCGGAATGGAACGGCGACGCGCTTCGAGCAGCTCGAGGTTCGTGGGCGGGATGGCAGTCGAGATCACGACCTGCTCCGCGTCCCCGATCTGATCTGAGGCGTGTCCTATATAGACTTGCATTCCGGTCTCCTTGAGCCTACGAGTGTAGGCGGACTCCTTGAGATCCGACCCTGATACCGGATGTCCTCGTTTCTGAAGTATCTCCGCTATGCCGCTCATGCCGGCGCCGCCGATTCCTATCATGTGTATTCTCATTGTCTTCGGTCCCCTCTCGTAGCGGCGAGTAGCCTTCCGGCCACCTCCTCCGCGGCGCCGGGTGTAGCAAGCCCGCCCATGCGGGCGGCGAATTGGTCCCGGCGTTCGTCGTCGTTGAGTAGATCTTCGATACGTTCGCGCAACGTCCGCGCGTTTACTTCCGCGTCGAGCATCAACTCTGCTGCGCCGCGCTCGGTAAAGTAGCGCGCGTTGTGAAGTTGATGGTCGCCAGTAGCGAAAGGAAAGGGTATCAGAATGGCCGCTCGTCCTGCGGCTGCCGTGTCGAAAAGAGATCCCGCACCCGACCGGATCACGACCAAATCCGCCGCCGCCAGATATCGCCAGATGTCGTCGACATATTCCAGTATTCGATGGCGTGGGTTGTCCGTCGAGAGCTTCGGGAAGTCTCGCCGGCCGGAGATCTGGACGACCGTATACGGTGTGTCACCCTGGAAAGCTTCCGCCGCCGCGCGGTTTATCTTCAAAGCGCCCCCGCTGCCACCGAAGATCAAGACGACCGGTCCCTCCAATCCCAGCTCCTTCGACGCCTCTTCTCTGGACACCCCGAAGAACTCGCGCCGGGTAGGCATCCCAACCCACACAGCATCTCTGAGATGCTCTCTAGCTCCAGGAAAAGTAACCAGAACCTCTCTGGTCAACCTGCTGGCGAAACGGTTGACCCGTCCCGGCACGGAATTCTGCTCGTGTAGAAAGGTAGGAATCCCGAGCGAACGAGCCGCCAATACTGCCGGAGCGCTCGCATACCCCCCAACCCCCAATACCGCACCGGGCTCGAAGTTTTGTATTATGTGTCTACAACTTCGGATGGCTCGTAGGAAGAGGGTGGTAGCGTAGGCGCGGGCGATGGGGTTGCCGGCGAGGCCTTTTAGGGAGAGAGAGTGTAGTTTGAAGCCGGCCTGGGGGACGAGGGATTGCTCGATGCCGGATTCGGCGCCCACGAACTCCACGAGTGCGCCGGAGGAGCGCAGGCTATCAGCCACGCAGAGCGCGGGGATCGCGTGTCCGCCCGTACCCCCGCCGGCTATCAGGACGCGCGGAGGTTTTTCTTGGTGTGATCTCTCTGGCTCGTTCACTGTCCTCCGATATTCGATGCAATATTCCAACGGCAGCGAAGCAGACTATCAGGCTGGAGCCGCCGTAGCTGATGAAGGGTAGGGTTATGCCGGCGAGGGGCAGGACGCCCATCGCCGCGCCTAAGTTGAAGGTCGTTTGGACGGCGAGCATGGTCGTCAGGCCGGCCGCCATGCAGCGGGCCATGATAGAGGGCGCGTGAAAAGCAATGCGGAGTCCCGCCAACAAGATAAAGCCGAGCGCCGCTATGACTGCCATCATCCCGAACAGCCCGAGCTCTTCCCCGATCAGGGCGAAGATCATGTCGGTCTGTATCTCAGGGACCGTCGCCGCCTGTCCGCCGGAACCGGCGCCCGTTCCGAACACGCTGCCCGTCTTTATTGCGACAAGGGACTGAACGATCTGGTACCCCGAGTCGTCCGAGACGGCCCAGGGATCCAGGAACGTCATGAACCGCTGACGCCGGTACGGTTCCAGAAACATCACCCCGACGAGGGCTACTATCCCTGCGCCACCGGCCAACAGCAGGTCCCGCGTCCGAACCTCCGAGGCCCAGAGCACCCCGGCAACGCCCGCGAGAAGCACCACCGACGTCCCGAAGTCCGGCTCCACCAGCACCAACACGAAGAGCACACCAACGATCGCGAGCGGCCGCAGCGGCATCCCGCACCCGGCCGGCAGACGCGCCACCGCGCAACTCAGCGCCACGACCGCCGCGAGTTTGGCGAACTCTGCCGGCTGCAAACTGAATACGCCCAGGTCCAGCCAGCGTCGCGCTCCTCCCGCCTCTACGCCGACCCCCGGCACGAGCACCAGTAACAGCATCACCAGCACACTCACGTACAACCCCGGAGCGAACTTCCTCCAGGTCGTGTACCGTACCCGGCTAACGATAGCGAAGACCGTTACGCCGAGCGCCACGTGCCAGAGCCGCACGAACAAGAAGTGAGCCCCGAAATCCCGGTACGTCGCCGAGTAGACCATCACCATGCCGAGCAGCGAAAGGCCGAGCGCCACGAGGAACAGGTTGGTCCTTAGCAACGCCATCACTTCGGGACCTTATTCATCATTTCACGGACCAGATGCGCAAACGCCTCGCCGCGCTCGGAGTACCCCGTGAACTGGTCGAAGCTCGCGCAACCCGGCGACAGCAACACCACGTCCCCCGGCCTCGCCAACGACGCCGCCCGCCCGGTAGCTTCCGCAAGGTCCGGGGCGAGATAAACGTCCTCCACGCCGGTTGCGGCCAAATAATCGTGGAGGCGGGGTCCGGCCTCACCCTGGCATACGACCGCCCGGCACCTGCCGAGTAACGGCAATACCTCCGTGAAATCCGTCCCCTTCTCCGAGCCGCCGAGGATAAGAACTACAGGCCGCTCGAAGCTCCCGAGAGCCGCGGCTACGGCGGCAGGGTTGGTAGCCTTGGAGTCATCTACGTACAGCACGCTGTCACGCTCCGCCACCACTTCCATCCTGTGAGGTTTCAGGGAGTAGCTCTGCAGGCTGGCCCGGATCTTATCGTTCGACACACTCAGCTTGCTCGCGGCGGCCGCCGCGAACAGCGCATTCTCGTGGTTGTGCGCCCCGGCGAAACGCAACTCGGAAGCCAGCGCCACCGGCTCCCCCCTCAATAGAAGCTCATCTCCAACGACTTTCGAGTCGCCCTCTCCGATCACGACGGTCTCCGCCATGAGATCCCCGGCGGCTCCACGGCCGATAGGGTCCGCAACGCTAACGAGCGCTAGATCCTCTGGTCCTTGATCCTCAAAGACTCTCAGCTTATCGTGTGCATATTCCTCGAAAGAGGCGTGCCAGTTTAGATGATCCGGCCGCGTGTTTAGAAGGGCCGCCACCGCGAAACCGCCACTCCCCCGGTAATGAAGCTGAAATGAAGACACTTCCAGCACCAGCAGTCCGGTCTTGCGCACCTCGTCCAGGCACGAAGTCAGCGCGCGCCACGAGTTGCCGGCGACCACGTGCGGAACCTCGGCGGCTTCGAAGATCCAGTGCAGCATATCGACCACCGTGGTCTTCCCGTTGGTCCCCGTTACGGCCACGACCTGCGCCGACGAGCCCAGGATCTCCAGCCCCAGAGCAACCTCCGAAACGACCGGAATGCCCCGCACTTCGGCCTCCCGCAATATCGCGTCACGCGGTCGTATGCCCGGACTCACCACGACTCTATCGATACCCTCCAGCACCGACGCATCTGCGCCGAGCACGCCTTCGACACCCAGCCGGACGACGGTGTCCCGGAGCTGCTGAGAATCTGCGGTATCAGCGACGCGGACCTGTTCGTCGAGAGAGATGAGTACCGACGCCGCCGAGATACCCGACTCGCCCAAGCCGTATACGAGAGTCCTCACGACCCCGGCCTCACACCGCGTTGTACAGGTAAAAGTAGTAGAGGACGAAGCCCAGAGCCGCGAAAGCGGACTGCACAATCCAGAACCGCACCACGACCTTGTTCTCCTCCCACCCGGACATCTCGAAGTGGTGGTGTATAGGGGCCATCTTGAAGACGCGGCGCCGGCGTCCGCTCAGACGGAAGACGGCGTACTGGATCATCACCGATAGCGTCTCCAGCACGAAGAGCCCACCAATCACGGGCAGCAGCATCTCTGTCTTGGTCAACACCGCCGCCGCGGCCAGAACTCCCCCTATGGCAAGGGACCCCGTATCTCCCATGAACATCTCCGCCGGATGCGAGTTGTACCAGAGAAATCCGATGATCGCGCCGACCATCGCCCCGCAGATGATCGCCACATCATACTGCCGCTCCAAGAACGCTATCGCAGTGTAAGCGAGCAGCGCGATCCCTCCGGCGCCCGCTGCCAGGCCGTCGAGACCATCCGTAAGATTGACCGCGTTGGTTGCTCCGACGACGACCAGAAGCAAGAAGATACTGAACAGCGCCACCCCGATAAGTCCCGGTCCGAGCACCAGATTCCGTTTGATGCCGGGGATGATCAAATTCTGTGTCACCCCCACGTATCTGAGAGCCAGCACGTCCGCCACCACTACCGTCAGGGTCAGCAGCAGAAACTTATAGCGTGCGCTCAAGCCCTCGCTGCTGCGGCGGGATATCTTCTGCCAGTCGTCGTACATCCCGACGACGGCCACGGACCCGACGAGCAAGAGCGTCGTAAGCGTCGCCACGTTCAGCCGCGCCACAACCACCAGAGCAGCGAGAAGCCCGATCAGCATAACCACCCCACCCATAGTCGGGGTGCCGGCCTTGATCAAATGCGTCTGCGGACCCTCCTCCCGAACATACTGCCCAAACTTCCGGGTCTGCAAGAACTCTATAAACTTCGACCCGAGCGCTACCGTCACCAGAAACGCTACGGCAGCACCGAGAATAACGCTAAACAAGAGCTAAACTCTCCCTCAACTTGCGGGTTAGAGCATCGAGTCTAACACCTCGCGAACCCTTGACGACGACGTAATCACGTTCGCGGAGGGCCTCTCGCAGCCCGTCGGCCGCAGCTTCGGCGTCCGGGAACAGGAGTATCTCGCCGGAGAAGGTCTCAGCGTACCAGCGAGCCTCGTCGCCGACGCAGACTAGAAGGTCCACAAGCAGCTCTTCTGCCAGCTCGCCTATCTCGCGGTGGTAGGCGCGGGCGTTGGCGCCCAGTTCGAACATGCCACCGAGGACGGCGATCATCCGGCGCCCCTCCCGGCGCGCGCCTTCCGCGCCGTAGCGCAGTACGGCAGCGGTCGCCACCGGTGAGGCGTTGTAGGAGTCATCGTAGACGAGGATGTCGTCCCGGAGACGGTAGACCTCGCCGCGCAGTCCCGTGCGGCGCATGCGGGAGACGCCACGAGCGCATTCATCCAGGGATAGACCTAGTGCGAGCGCGCCGCCGATCGCGGCGAGTAGCGGCTCGACGAGATGAGTCCCGAAGACCGGGCAACGCACCTCAGCCTCATCATCGCCCTCGTGTACCACGAATCGCAGGCCTTCCTCGCGTTCCTCCAGGTCGGAGATCCAGAGTTCCGCGCAATCCGTGTTGTCGCGGGCGAACCGGATGCGGCGGGCGAGACTGCGGCCTTGTCCGGTAGCGGTATCTGCGGCGCCGGAAGGTGAGACGAAAGTGCCGGACGCCGGTAGGGCCATCGCCAGTTCCCCCTTAGCCGCGGCCACCCCCTCCAGGCTGCCGAAAGAGTCCAAATGGACGGGCGATATCGCGGTCAGGATGCCGACCTGCGGAGGAGCGATACTACAGAGGTGTTCAATGTCGCCCCGGTGAGTAGCGCCCATCTCCAGGACCAGAATCTCTGTCCGTTCGTCGGCGGCCAGGACGGTTAGGGGCAGCCCGATCTCGTTGTTGAAGTTGCCGGCCGTGGCCGAGACCCGCTTGCCGGACGACCGCAGAATCGCCGCAAGCGCGTCTTTGGTAGTCGTCTTCCCAACGCTCCCCGTTATGCCGACGACGGTGGGAGAGCTACCTTCCCGCCGAAGGTTCCAGCGGGCAAGCGCCTGGAGGGCGGCGAGGGGATCTTCGACGACGAGGGTCGGGACGTCCAGTGGGCGATCGGCAACGGTCGCCACCGCACCGCGAAGGTGGGCCTCCGGGGCGAAGTCGGCACCATCGGTAGCACCGCGCAGCGCAAAGAACAGCTCACCCTCGCGCACCATCCTGGAATCTGTCGCGACCCCGTGGGACAACGTCTTGGCGTTCCCCCCTACGAGTGTCGCACCGATAACGTCGGCGATCTGGTGTAGCGGGACGGGTCTCATTCGGTCTCCGACTGGTCGGGTGCATCGGGGGCGACGTTGAAGTAACCGAGGGTAAAGCTCATGACTTTCTGAAATGCCGGAGCAGCAACGCGCTCGCCCCAGATCAAACCCCGCGGCTCGTCCACCGCTATTAGCGTGACGTACTCCGGGTCCGACGCTGGCGCGAATCCCACGAAGGACGAGACGTACTCTTCGCCGTAGGTGCCTGTGGCAGGGTCCACTTTCTGGGAGGTGCCGGTCTTGCCGGCCACCGTATAACCGGGTATCTGAGCGAAGCGGCCCGTGCCGCCTTCTACTACGCCTCGAAGCATCCCGCGTACTATATCCGAGGTCTCGGCGCTTATCACTCGGGGACCGGGATTTTCCGGGGCAGCCTCTCGCGCCACATACGGGTTCACCCGACGTCCTCCGTTGGCGAGCGTGGCATACCCGGCGGTGAGTTGTAGCGGAGTAACCGTAAGCCCCTGTCCCATCGGTATGTTGCCTATCGAGGATCCACTCCAGTCCTCATAGTCTGGAACCTCGCCGGGATCTTCACCCCATAGATCTACGCCCGTCTTCTCCCCAAAGCCAAAACGCCGGATGTACTGGTCCAACATCTGGCCACCGAGTCCTTCGGCGATCTGGATGGTGCCCACGTTGCTGGAGCGCTTGAGAATGTCTTCTGGATACATTACCTCCGTAACGTGTGGTTCGGAGTCATGCACGATCCGGTCAGCCACCTGAATTTCGTCCGCAACAGTGAACGTCGTCTCCGGCGTCACGGTACCTTCTTCGAGCGCCGAGGCAATTGTAAAAGGCTTAAAGGTGGACCCCGGCTCATAAGGATCGGTCAGCACGCGGTTTCGCTGCACTTCGGCCGCAGCCTCCGTATACAGGTTGTTGTCGTAGTCCGGCTGATTGGCGAGAGCGACCACCGCCCCATCGTCCACCCGCATGACAACACCCAACGCACTCTTTGCTTCATACTCCCTGGTCGCCGTTGCCAGGGCGCTCTCTAACTCCTCCTGCACGGCCGTGTCTATCGTGACCTGAACGTCAACACCCGAACCGAGAGCCTTACTATAGCGAGCCTCGATACCGCCAAAAGCCTTTCCGTGGTCGCTGAAGTAACCGGTGAGTTGTCCGGCAAGCTCTCCGTCAGGATACACCCGGTCAGAACCCGGCACGAGGTTTATGCCCTCTATTCTCAGGTTTCGAACTGCCTCGGAGGCTTCCGGATCCACACTGCCCAACACACTGTAACCGGACAAACGTCCTTTTGAATCGCGCCGGGTGATTAGATCTTCGATCTCGCGCTCGTCCTGTCCTGTTACGGGTTTTAAGACGGAGGCGAGATCCCGCGCCGCCTCTCGCGGCGCTTCGATCTGATACGGCGTTGCCACGATGGTCGAAGCTTCCAGGCTCACGGCTAGCTCGCGGCCGTCGGCGCTGAGGATGGTGCCACGCCCCTGTGCAGAAGCTGGCGCCTGCTCGGTGCTCTGTTCAGCGGCGAAAGCCTGGTATCGCTCGCCATCTGTAAAGCTGAGATGTACCGCTCGTCCACTTAATAACAGTCCCGCCACTGCAACGGCGGCAACGACTACTCTCAAGCGGTCACGGCCGGCAAGCGGAGTTCTGTTGGAGGTTGAAGAGTGCGCCGCTGGCCAGCGGCGAGCGCGGCGGTGGGCGGGAAACTGAACTACCTTCGCTTCTCGCTGTTTCTGCTTCGCGCCCTTGCGAGCAGCGCGGCGAACTGCGCTAGGGCGATTCCGACCGTACCTCTTCTCCCGCATCGTCTTTATTGCCCTCCCCATTCTTGCCATCCGCTCTAAGGTCCTCACCGCCCGGCTCTTTCATGCCGAGATCTTCCGCCCGTTCACGTATCCTTCCTGGTGCAGAAAGCGCCGCAACCTTCACGTCAAGCTTCTGTCCCTCGGCCTCGGCGCGGCTGAGCCGCTCTTCGAGGCCTCCAGCCTCCTCCCCGAGACCGCCCGCGACGGTATGCAGATAGACACTCCCCAACATCAATAGCACGGGTATCACGACGAGCAAGGCGAACCTGCGCCGGCGTTCGGCTTGCCGCCGCCGAGACTTTGCCACGCGGGCTCGATCCGCGTGAGACCATTCGCGCTCCCTGACCGGCCAGGGGGAGACCTCGGCCTCGAAAAATCGGGCTCCTCTTCTCGGCTGGGGCGCGGCCATCAGCCCTCATCCTCGTGACCTTCGAGGGGCTCGGCAGTGCGGACGGCGACTCGCAGACGCGCCGAAGCGCTGCGCGGGTTCTCTTCGATCTCCTGTTGTGACGGCTTGAGCACGGCTCCCCGGCGAAAAATGGGCCGGGCGCCGCACACGCAGACTGGCAGGTCGGGGGGACAAACACAGCGACCCTCCCGTTCGGAGATAAACCGCTTTGTGACGCGATCCTCACCAGAGTGAAAAGAGATCACTGCCAGCCGACCGCCGGCCACCAGCAGCCGTTCCGTCGCCCGCAATGCTCGTTCCAGAGTGCGCACCTCGTCATTCACGTGAATGCGCACCGCCTGAAATACTCGCTTGGACGGGTTACCGCCCCGCTCCTTCCAACCAACTGCGGCCCGAACGACGTCTGCCAGGTCCTTGGTCGTGCGTAGCGGCCGATAGCGCACGATCTCCCGCGCAATCCTCCGAGCCTCCGCGCGCGGAACGTCACCGTGATTGATCAGAACCCGTACCAACTCCGACTCGTCCACGCTGTTAAGGAACTCCGCCGCTGAGATACCGGCGTAAGGGTCCATCCTCATATCCAATGGCCCTTCGTTGACGTAACTAAAGCCGCGTTGGACCGCGTCTATCTGGAAGCTTGAGAGTCCAAGGTCGAAGAGAACCGCGTCCACCCACGCGCCCTCGTCCACCAGCGCCCACAACACCTCGTCGAAATCTCCAGCCCTAAAGCTAAAGCGCCGATCCCGAAGAAGGTCCGACGCCCGTCCCGCGGCTTCCGGGTCGCGATCTATGCCGATGACCCTCCCATCGGGAGCCAGCTTCTCCAGGATTAGCCGCGAATGGCCGCCGCCACCGAACGTGGCGTCCACGATCACATCGCCGTTGGATGGAGCGAGCGCCGCCACCGCCTCCTCCAACATCACCGGCCTGTGCCCCGTAGCCATCACCCTCCGAACTCCCGCCCCGCGAACTCTTCAACGATCTCCGCGAAGGACTCATCCGCCCCGGTCAAGTAGCGATCCCACTCTTCGGTATCCCAGATCTCCAACCTGTCGTCCACACCCGCAATCGTCACGTCCCGGCTCAACCCCGCGTACTGGCCGAGCTTCGTAGGGATCAAAACCCGTCCCTGCCGATCAAGAGTCGCTTCGAACGCCATCGAGAAGAACATCCTGGAGAGCTGGCGCCCCTTAGCCGAGAGATCCGCGTTGGCCTTTATGTTGGCCTTGAACGCCGCCCACTCCTCGGGAGGAAAAGCAAACAGACACCTGTCTACCCCCTTCGTCACGACGATCCCACCCTCGAAATAGGGTCGGAGCCTTGAAGGGAGAGTCAGACGCCCTTTCTCATCCAGGGTGTGCTCATACTCACCTAAAAGAGCCAGAGCCTTTGCCTCCCACTACGCTCCACTTTGACCCACGACTGCGGAAATTGTTACATAAGCGTGGAATATACGCAATGCTGGCGTGAAAACTCCTGCTCATAAAGCATTTCGGACCCGATTTTCCCGCCTTATCCCTCCCTCCTAGGGTTAAGGAACCCTACAAATTTGCCTGAATTGGCGGAATTTCAGCTCGTGTACGAGAGGCAGAGGTTCGAACCGCGTTCCGTGTATATGTAGGCTGGCAAGGATCAAGAACGCAATATGTAGTGCTTCCACAAAATGGTCAGGTGGGGTCAGGAGAGAACCCCTTATGTTTCGGAGTTGGCGGGAGGTGAGACTTTGTGTGAGAGGGTTGCCTGGTTCATGACGGGGTGGGCCCACCAGGACTCGAACCTGGGACCGTCCGATTATGAGTCGGATGCTCTAACCAACTGAGCTATGGGCCCCGGCTGGATACCGGACTGCGGCCAGAGGCCCGCCGGTACCGCCGTGCTCCCCTGGTAGGACTCGAACCTACAACCCTTCGGTTAACAGCCGAATGCTCTGCCTATTGAGCTACAGGGGAAAGCTGCGGATGCGATTATATGCGTCGGATGAGCGGGCTTCAAGGTTCGGAGGATACGGCCCGCAGGGCTTCCTTGAGGCCCTGTATCTCGGAGTGGAACCGTTCCTTAGCGTCCAAGTCCGGGGTATCCTGCTTGGCGCGCTGGCGGCTTAGGATCGCGAGCCGCAGCCAAGACTCCCGGACAGCAGCCTCGGAAGGGTAGAGTTTCTCCCCTTCCGCGTACAGAGCCGCTATCTCATCCATCAACGTCCTGGCCCGCTCGTCCGCGAAAACTCCGTCGAGATCATCCCCGGCGTGCTCGGACAATAGAGCAAAGATCCTAGCCTGAGTCTCGTCCGAGAAGTCCGAGGTATTCAGCCTGACAGGCTCGGGCAACGCGGTGGCGGTGACACCTTCGATGAGTGTGGTCTTCGTAAGGTCCGGCCGGGTCAGGATGAGGGCGAGGACTTCTCGGCCGGCCTGAACAAAAGGATTCAGGACAGTTCTATTCCCGAGAGCACGTTCTTTCTGCTGAACGCTCTGAAAAACTACATCTTCTACGCCAGAAGTTTTCCGATCTAGCTGCTTTTCGCGGCGCCACTGCTCGAACCTATCTTCTAAGTCATGGAACGACATCTGAAGCGCATCTGATAATCGTCTCTTGGCCTCAAGTTCGACTGCGGGAGCCTGCGATCTGATTTTCTGTAGATACTGCAAAGCTCGCTGCAAAACATTGTGTCGAGTAACAGCGTCTGCGCCGCGCGCCTCTTCCGCCAACATGTGCATACTAAATTCGAGAATCGGCATTGAACTATCAAGTATCTGAAGAAACTCCTCTGCCTCGTGCTCTAACAGCCAGTCTGCAGGATCTTCCGACAATTTCAGAACCTGCAGGGAGGTGTTGAGATCAATAGCCGATAGCGTCAGGTCTGCTGTGTTTTCAGCCCTAAGTATTGCTTTCTCCCCCGCGGCGTCTGGGTCGAAGAGCAAGTAGATCTTGTCCGCGTAGCCGCTCAAGGTCTTGAGGTGGGCCGGGGTGGTCGCAGTTCCCAGGGTGGCGACGGCGTTCTTTATCCCGGACTGATGGAGCATCAAAACGTCCGTGTAACCCTCGACGACCAGTGCGGCACGCTCCTTACGGATGGCTTCCGCGACTTGCGGGAACCCGTATAGTAGCTCGCGCTTGTTGAACACGTCGGTCTCCGGTGAGTTGAGGTACTTGGGGTGGTCGTCTCCAAGCGCTCGCGCTCCGAAGCCGACCATCCTGCCTCGCCGGTCGGAGATGGGAAACGTGATCCTGCCCGCGAACCGCTCCCCCCCGCGGGACGAGAGAAGCCCGGCAGCGTCGAGGGTACGCCGGTCAAGATCAAACCTCCCGGCCACCCCCAAAAACCCCGAACTCCCCCTCGGGGGCGTATACCCCAATCGAAATTCTTCTATAGTAGAAGCACTCAATCCCCGTGTTTGCAGGTACTGTCGAGCCTCTGCCGCCTGCGGGGTTTGCGACTTCAGAAGGTACTTGTGGTAGTAGATCGCGGCGGCGGCCAACGCCTTGTGGATGTTGCGACGCCGAAGGTTCCGCTGTTTGGCGGCCTTTGAGTCTGCATCGGAGGCGCCCTCGAATTCGAGTTCGGTGCCGGAGCGCTCGGCCAGGTACGAGACGGCTTCGGCGAACGTTAGGGATTTTAGATCGGTGACGAGTTTGATCGCATCGCCGCCCCGTTGACAGCCGAAGCAGTAGTAGAAGCCTTGCTCCGGCGTAACGCTGAAAGATGGGGTCTTCTCCTGGTGGTCGGGGTAGGGACAGAGACCGGAGAAGCGTGCGCCCTGCCGCTTGAGCGCGGTGAATTCGGAGGCGACCTCGACGATATTAGAGGTCTCGCGGATGGCCTCGATGCTGCGCTGCGAGATCCTCACCGGCAGGCCTCTTCTGTTGTACTCATGTACAAATATTTTCGGTGTCGCGCAGTACCCATACTGGCTAATGTTACTCTACGAAGCATGAATATCCCTCACCATACGGATCAGCAACCGAACACCGAGTACGCGAACCTGCCGCCGGGCGTCGAATTCGAGCCGAAAGACGAGCCGCTGCGGCGGGACATCAACCTACTCGGGAATATCCTGGGGCAGGTGTTAGTGGAACAGGAAGGCACGAACCTCTTCGAGATGGAAGAGCATATTCGGCTTCTGTGCAAGCGGTTGCGCTTTGATTACGATCCGGAACTCGACGAAAGCTTGAGACAGCGTATTGAGGAGATGGACGCCAGCAGGCTTGGACGGATCGTGCGGGCTTTCTCGGTGTACTTCCAGCTCGTCAACATCGCCGAGCGCTACCATCGGGTGCGGCGGCGGCGCCAGTACGAGTCCTCACCGGATAATCCACCCCAGAGAGCTTCGCTTGTCAGCGCGCTCACACGACTCAAGGACGACGGTATGGACGCCGGGGAGCTCCAGGAGGCCCTTGAAGATTTGAACGTGGGACTCGTGTTGACGGCCCACCCGACCGAAGCGCTGCGAAGGAGCGTCCGTCGCAAGCACGAGAGAATCGGAGAGATGCTGGAGCGGATAGAGTCCGGGCTGGTCACCTGGAAGGAGCGGCGACGCCTCGAAGAGAAGCTCGCGGAAGAGATAACGGTGCTCTGGCAGACTGAAGAGCTTCGCTCGCGACGGCCGGGTGTTCCACAGGAGATACAGCGCACGCTGCTCTTCTTCGAGCATCCGCTTATAGACGCCACCCTCGATGTCTACCGAGAGTTCGAAGACGAGCTGGAAAAACGCTTCCCGGGGGAGGCCGTGAAGGTCGGTAGAGTATTGGAGTTCGGTTCCTGGGTCGGGGGGGATCAAGACGGCAACCCGTTGGTGAAGCCCGAGGCTCTGACCACCGCGCTGGCTCTGCACCGAGAGGTAATCCTCAAGCGTCATGTCTCATCGGTCATGGCTCTTGCGGATCATATGAGCCAATCCTCTAAACTAGTCGAGGTCTCCGACGAACTGGCGGAATCCGTCGAGGCCGGGCAGGCGACCGTGGCGCAGCCGGCGGACGTAGAGCTGCATCGCGGCGAGGACACGAACGAGATCTACTACCGCAAGCTCACGATCATCGCCGAGCGGCTGAAGCTTACCCTCGACTCGCCAAACTCCCCTGCCGCTTACACGGGCGTCTCGGAGTTTCTGGAAGACTTGCGAATGATCCAGCGCAGTCTCATGGGCCACGGTGGAGAACGGGTCGCCGAGGGTGGTCTTAGGGACCTTATCCGGCAGGCGGAGGTCTTCGGGTTCCATCTGGCGAAACTGGACGTGCGCCAGGAGAGCAGCCGGGTTATGGAGGCGGCGAACGCGCTGTTCAAGACTATCGGTGGTGAAGACCTCGTGAACATGAACGAGGAGGACCGCGCCGCCGCCCTCCGAGACTTGGTGGGTGATCCTGATCTGAATCTCCAGGATCCGATGAATGCCCCAGATGAAGTGCGGGAAGTCCTGGAGACGTTTAGACGCATCCGACAGGCCACGGATGAGTTCTCTGAACCGCCGGTGGAGACTTTTATCCTTAGCATGGCGCGCCAGGCAAGCGATGTGCTGGCCGTGCAATTGCTCGCGCGCCGCGTCGGGCTTCTGGAGGTGGACGGCGACGGCGAATGTACGGCTAATTACCTCCGGGTAACGCCGCTGTTCGAGACAATAGAAGACCTCGAGCGCGCTCCGGAGGTCCTGCGGCTGCTCCTCGACGATTCTTTCTACAGGTCCTCCTTGGCAAGAAACGGCGACCTTCAGGAGATCATGCTCGGCTACAGCGACTCCGGAAAGGACGCCGGCTACATCACGAGTAGCTGGACCCTGTACAGGACGCAGAGTCGTCTGTCCGAAGTGGCACACGAGTACGGGGTGAAGCTTCGGCTCTTCCACGGGCGCGGGGGCAGCGCCGGACGCGGCGGTGGACCGAGCTACGACGCCATCATGGCGCAACCGCCCGGAACCCTGGACGGCAGCATCAGGATCACGGAGCAGGGCGAGGTGATCTCGTTCAAGTACAGCATGCAGGGGCTTGCCCGCCGCAACCTGGACACCGTGCTGGCCGCCGTGTTGGAGGCGAGCGTGGCCGAGACCCACGAGAACCTCTCACCGGAGTGGACCCAGGCGCTCGGCGAGATCTCCACCGTGGCCCGCGAGACTTACCGAGCCCTGGTCTACGAGGATGAGGATTTCTTGTCGTTCTTTGCGGAGGCGTCCCCCATAGAAGAGATATCGCTCTTGAACATGGGCAGCCGCCCCGCCCGACGTGTCGGGCGGCCGGACGTAACCAGCCTGCGCGCGATCCCCTGGGTCTTCGCCTGGACCCAGAATCGCTTTCTACTGCCGTCATGGTACGGCGCCGGAACGGCCCTCGGCAACCAAACCCAGCACCCGGAAGGTTTGGCGACCCTGCGCGAGATGTTCCGGCGGTGGCCGTTCTTCCGCACCCTGATGGGGTTCATGCAGATGACGCTCGCCAAGAGCGACCTGCGGATAGCCCACACGTATACAGATCTCGTCGCCAACGAACGGCTTCGCGACCGGCTCTGGGAACGCATCGCCGAAGAACACGCGATGTGCGTAGATGCCGTCCTATTAATTACGGAGAACGAGAGTCTCCTCGATGACAGCCCGGTGTTGCAGCGCTCCATCCGGCTCCGCAATCCGTACGTGGACCCGCTCTCCTACATCCAGGTGAACCTGTTGCGCCGACTTCGGAGCCTGCCTGAAGACTCGCCAGAGCGCGCAGCCGTCCTGGAAACCCTGCTCCTGACGGTATCCGGCATATCCTCCGGGATGCTAAACACCGGCTAGCACCGGCTGTCACCCACCCCTACGCGAAGATTTCTCCCCGCGGCAGGAAGAGTCGGCGGTACGTGGCGATAGCGTAACGGTCGGTCATGCCGGCGACGAAGTCGATAGTCTCCGTTATGGCGTCGTCATCGCTCCTCGCGCGTTCTTCGGGATGCTCCAGGTAATATTCGAAGAGCGACGCCACGACCCCGGACGCCTTTTGGTTCTCCCTAGAACCGGGATTACGGTACACGTTTTCGAAGAGCCACGTCCGCAACTCCATCAGCGCCGCGTAAACACCACCCGAGAGAGCTATCTCACCCTGTTTCTCAGAGGTAGAGATCATATCGCGCACTAGCGTATCTATCCGAGCGCTCATCTTGTCTCCCAGGACGCTCAGGGGTGCCTGCGGAAGATCGCTAAAGACTATGACCCCGGCCCGCAGAGCATCATCTACGTCATGGTTCACGTAGGCGATCCGGTCCGCAACCCGGACGATCTCACCTTCCCGCGTCGCAGGATTACCTTTCCCTGTATGGTTAAGTATTCCGTCTCTTACCTCCAGGGTAAGGTTTAGTCCCTCTCCATCTTTCTCCAAATGATCTACGACGCGCAACGAGTGCTCGTTGTGGCGGAAACGACGGCCGTGAGGCGCGAGGGCGTGAGCCAGGGCTTCCTCTCCCGTATGCCCGAACGGAGTGTGGCCGAGGTCGTGGCCAAAGGCTATCGCTTCGGCGAGGTCTTCGTTCAGGGAGAGGGCACGGGCGATAGTACGAGAGATCTGCATCATCTCCAAAGTGTGGGTGAGGCGGGTTCTATAGTGGTCCCCATCCGGGGCGATGAAGACCTGGGTCTTGTGCATGAGACGGCGAAAGGCTTTCGCGTGGATGATACGGTCCCGGTCCCGCTGAAATTCGGTTCGTACACCATCCGGCGGTTCGGACCTCACGCGGCCGGCGCTGACCTCGCACGCCCAGGACCGCGCAGGGGTCACGCCGGTCGCCGCGTCCCGGAGTCCGGCAGGCGCGCGGCAGCGCCGTCGCCGGGTCCGAGCCGGTTCGGTGGCCGCTGCTGCGTGCCGCGCCGGCCGTGTTCGCCCTCAACAACCCGCTCACCCCGTGGGCACGTGAGACGGCCGGTGCCGCTCCGGACAGCTGCCAGCCGCTGACCCGCAAGCGTTAAGGGTTGGGTAGTTGAAAAGTTAGGTCTTTCCCAACTTTGATTCTGGGGATGGGAACGGTCGGGCAGTCCTGCAAAGGGCTGTCCGACCACTTTGTTTGTGGCTCCACGAACTACACAGAACGATTGACGATTACGAACCTTTCGACATTCCTTGTAGGAGCGGGCTGTGCCCGCGAACGGTTCGGCTGATGCCGGTTCGCGGGCACAGCCCACTCCTACCCGTGTC